>JACREA010000085.1 GCA_016218465.1 Nitrosomonadales bacterium
CGCCAGCCACGGGCCAAGTATCTAGCCTTGCAGGTTATCCAGTAATGGGTCGCTTGATGCGTAGGCAAGAAAGCAGGCGAGGCGCAATGGTAACGGGTAAAGCCGACCGTGAAGGTTGTAGTCCCGAAATGACCGCATTGGAAGGGGCCGATGGTTTCTAGACACCAGCAGGCAACAGCAGGCACGACGAGAAGTTGAAAGGCGAATCTGAAGGGGTCGGGTTCGATATATTTTCAGCGTGCGCCAATACTCGAAATCCCCATCATTTCCACGCGACATCGCGAGAATTGCCACCGCACTATAGCGCTGACCTCGGCAAATAACCATATCTCTTTTAGCTTGGCGAGTAGTGGGGTCCTCGTGGCTCCAGCCGCCGATTCTGCATGTTTCATTTGGGCTATGTTGCTTGCCTTTCATTTCGCCGCCTCTATCGCCCGCTGCAAAACTACCCTGTCCATCACATCCTTATCCCGCACGGATTGCTTGGTTAGCAGCAAACCTTCCAGAGACAAGGTGCGCACCGGGATGCCATCGAGGTCAATAATTTCGGCGTAGCGTGCCAGCGTATTGTTGGTTTCGCCGCAAGTGCAACTAACGGGGCCAGCATCGCCCCCTACATCCGGCGCAACCGCGTCAGAGCCGCGACTTCAATTCGTCATAAACATCGTTTCTGGATGCAACCGAGAGAATGGTCAATAAACGCTTTGCGTCGTTGACGTGGTAGATCAGGCGGAACTGCGGCGTGGTGATTTTTATTTTGTAGCAGTCGGGAAGTTCGCGGAGTGAGTCTTTCGCTACTCGCGGATGTTTGAGGCGCTCTTTGGCGAATTTTTCCTTGAAGCGGCGTTTGATGCTGCCATCCAGTTTTGCCCATTCTTTCCCGGCATCGGGATGGATGGCGAGTTCATAGGTCATCCAACTTGACCTTGCGGGCTTTGCTCAAAGTGGACAGACGCGTTTTCGCGCGATCCTCGGCGATGCGCTCGGCGATGGAATCCAGCATGGCTTCCATCATTCTTGGCGAAATGATGTAACCCGCGGGTTTGTTGTGGTTGAGGATGGCGACTGCCTGGTCTTCATCTTCTGCACGTTTGAGTATGCGTGTCGGCGACTCGCGCAATTCGGTTACACCGATGGTGATTCCTGCATGGATGGCGTTCATGATTGTGTCCTGAATAATGTACGCCATAGTGTACGCAGTTGAATACTCAGGGTCAATCAAAATCTCAACAAAAAGGCGACCGAGGTCGCCTTTTTACAAAAGGCACCTGAGTCAAATTGTTTTGACTACGCAATAATAAGCAACAAAAGGAAAGGTGTCGTTGGAACGCATCATTTTATTGTTCCCCATGATCTTTTCAAGATTGCGGATTTTGCTTCAACGTGCAACGAACTATGGTGGTCTAACTATTTATGGTGGTCTAATGTTGAGCGCCTTGCTTCAAGCCGGCAGCGCAACTTTTGGCACTATATCTATTGGATATAGATTATGCAATAGCCAATAGGCATCTCAGGCTATATAGCCGCAAGCTATACAATTTCATCATGATGGAGAAACGCATCAAGGAAGCGCGCAAAGCGCTGGGGTGGAGCCAGGCGGACTTGGCGCGGCGCATGTTTGTCGCCCAGCCGTCGGTGGCGGCTTGGGAGTTGGGGCGCAAGGCGCCCCATATGAAAAACATGGCGCGGCTGGCGATGCTGCTGGGGGTGAATTTCGAGTGGCTTACCACCGGGCGCGGCGAAATGCGTTCTTCCACCAAACTCAAAGCGCGGGAACCCGTCCCCGATGACTGGATACTGCCGGAAGAGCGCCGCCTGTTGAGCACTTACTCCCGTCTCAAACCCAAGCAACGGACGGCACTACTGGGATTTCTGGAATCCCTGGAGTAGATTCCGGAACAGGTCGGGCGCAGGGTGCGATGAAATTGCACTAATTAACTTCACACATCCGGTGCAATTCACAACGCTCATTGTTACCCTACGAGCAAACGGTTATTGGCCTTTTCTTTCCCCTATGCACCGCCGAGTAGCGCAGGCTGGTCAGGGGATTTCGGCGAGGACTGTCTGAGCGCGAAGCGCGAGTTCCGCAGCCGCCTGACCAGTCGAGCAACGCAGGGAATCCCGAAGGAATGGCGGATTGGGGTCGCCTTTTCTTGGGTTACTTTCTTTTTGGCAAAGCAAAAGAAAGTGACTAGCTGCCGGGCTACCCCCGGCGAAGTTTTTTTGTCATTCATGCTTCGACAGGCTCAGCACGAACGGCCTAAGTAGGGTGTGCTGTGCGCACCATGGTGCGTGAAACGCACCCTACGCCGCCTTGAGTTCCTTGCTCAATTCCAGTGGAAATAAACCTGCTGCTTTGGCATCAAGCACAACGATCTCGCCCACGCCATTTTCGGTCATACCGACATTGACGTTCCAGCCCACGGATACATCGCGAACAATTTTGTCCTTGTTGAATTCAATCACAAGAATGTCGTCTTCTGCGTCATATTGCATTTTCATGGTTGCAACTCCTCTAGTGTCCAATCCACCATCACGGTTTTAACAATCACAGCCTGCCCGACAACTACAGCCGTACACACCATGTTGTCACGCCGCTCAGGATATTGTTTGTAAATCTACAGGTCGGATTCTGTCTTGTGACGGATGTCGCCAGTTTCAATCAAATCGAGCAGCAGTTCAAGGGAAATATCGCGCTTCTCCATGCGCGTACTGACATGATGCGTAAGCCGAATACTTTTCTGGAAGCGTTGGCTGAACATTTGCTGCTCTATTGGCTGAGTCATACGTCACCCTTCCTGTCAATTACTGATGTTACGCACAGTCCACGAAAAATTTAGTTTTCCTGTGCATCCAGCCTAGCAATAAAACTCTCCAACTCTTTCGGCAACGGCGCAACCAACCGCATCGCCTCCCCCGTCAACGGATGCGCGAACGCGATGCTGTATGCATGCAGGAACATCCGCTTCAATCCCTGCTTCATCAATTCCTTGTTTCTCGCAAAGTCGCCATATTTATCATCACCGGCGATCGGGAAGCCGAGATGGGCGAGATGTACGCGAATCTGGTGAGTGCGCCCGGTCTTGAGCTGCGCTTCCAGCAGCGCATATCCCGGCCAGCTTTTTTGCAGTGCAAAGATCGTATGCGAGGCTTGCCCGTCTTCCCTGACCATCACGCGCTTCTCTCCCTGCGGGGTGTCGAATTTGTGCAGCGGCAATTTGACGTGCTGTTTGGCGTTCTTCCACTGGCCCAGCACCAGCGCGAAATAACGCTTGTCGCTGTTGCCCTCGCGCATGATCTCGTGCATCGCGGTGAGTGCGGAGCGTTTCTTGGCCAGCAGCAGCACACCCGAGGTTTCGCGGTCGAGCCTGTGCACCAGCTCCAGAAATTTGGCTTGCGGGCGGGCGTGGCGCATTTGTTCGATGACGCCAAAGCTCACTCCGCTGCCGCCATGCACCGCCACGCCGGCAGGCTTGTTCACCGCTACCAGCGCGTCGTCCTCATAGATGATCGGGAATTCCACCGCCGGGATGTATGCCGGTTCCGGCTCGTGTTTTTCCGCCACACGGATCGGGGGGATGCGCAGCAGGTCGCCCAGTTTCAGGCGATAGGTCTGGTCGATGCGCTTTTTGTTGACCCGCACTTCGCCGCCGCGCAGGATGCGATAAACATGGCTTTTGGGCACGCCTTTCAGCTGGCGAAACAGGAAATTATCGATGCGCTGCGCTTCCCCGCTTTCGTCGATTTCGACAAAACTCACAGAATCTTTGCTTAAACCATTCATTTTGCTTATACTTCGCCGCTCGCGCGTTTGGGATTGGGTAAGTTTGGGAGGTTTTCCCCGCCAGGAAGAATTCTGGCACAAGCGACGGCGCATAGCGCCGCCACCCCTGCCAGCCGCGGACCGGTTAATATCACTCACCGGAACCAGCAGTGATAGTAATTGATTTATGCGCTCAAAGCACCTGTGGATTTTTTGTGAAGCAGCCAATATTGCTGTCTCACCCCAAATGGACTGTTTGACACAGCAGGCGAAGCAAATGCAATGCGATACTGCAATGCACCTGCAGCCACTGATACAGAAGTTCCAGAGTAACGATTTTTTAAGACCGGCTACTACAGAGAGAACAGATTTGACCAACCGTTTGCACAATACAAGACTTATTGCACGTTTGCTCACTAGTGTATTCATCTGGCGCGCCTAATCGCGCGTAGTTTGGTCTCGCCCGTGTCTGAGCGCGGGAGACAATATAATGAAACGCATGCTATTCAATGCGACGCAGCCGGAAGAACTCCGCGTCGCCATTGTTGACGGTCAGAAACTCATCGACCTCGACATTGAAACCGCCGGCAAGGAACAACGCAA
>JACREA010000084.1 GCA_016218465.1 Nitrosomonadales bacterium
AAGCTTTTCCGGGTGCTTGCTCGGCACAATCTTACCTGGCGCTGGCCCAGAAATTGTTATTCCTGCCGGTGAACCGGAACGAGCAGGAAGACGGGATTAGCCACATCATGCAAAGTCTGACCAGACAAGTTTATAACTATCGTGTCAATGCTGCGGAGAATATGCTTACGATGTAAACTAAAACATATGTATACGGCCACAGGATTAAACGACAAAGATCAATGTCTGCGGGAATATGCCCCGCTGGTAAAGCGGCTCGCGCATCAGATGATGACCAAGCTGCCCTACAGCGTGCAAATCGACGATATTATTCAGGCTGGCATGATGGGTTTGCTGGATGCGGCAAGCCGCTACGACGAGTTTCACGGGGCGCAATTTGAAACATACGCAACGCAGCGCATACGCGGAGCTATGCTGGACGAACTGCGCGAAGCGGATTGGCTTCCGCGCAGCCTGCGCCGCGACATGAGGCGCATCGAGCTGGCCATCAGCCGCTTGCAGCAGAAATTCGGCAGATCGCCGAACGAAACCGAAATCGCCGGAGAATTGGAGATACCTCTCGCCGAATATCAGCAAATGCTGCAGGAATCGCGTGGCGCGCAATTGGTGTACTACGAAGATTTTCACGGCGAGGATCAGGATGACTTTTTCGAACGGTTTGAATTTGGCAAGGATGAAAATCCGATGGATTTGCTGGAAGACGAGCGGTTCAAGGCAGAATTGGTGCATGCGATCGAGAATTTGCCGGAGCGTGAGCGTATGGTGATGGGTATGATTTATGAGCAGGAAATGAATCTGCGTGAAGTCGGCGAGGTGCTGGGTGTGAGCGAATCGCGCGTTTCCCAATTGCATAGCCAGGCCGTGGCGAGACTGCGCAGCCGGATAAAAGGCTATTGATGGACTATCAGAAGACAGAGGACAAAGGACAGAAGACAGAAACGTTGTCGCGGCTATGCCGCGCTCTTGATATAGCGTGCTGTGCAGCGGTACACGACAATCTGTCTTCTGTCTCCGGCAGGCACAATGGATAAGCTTACATTACTGGGTTTGGTGGTTGGCTTGACCGGCATCATGACCGGGCAGATTCTGGAAGGCGGTGGCGTATCCATCCTGTTTCAGGGCGCTGCATTCCTGATTGTGTTCGGCGGCACGCTGGGCGCGGTGATGGTGCAATGCCAGACCAAGGTGTTTTTCACGGCAATCCAGATGGGACGTTGGGCATTTGCCACGCCAAAATTGCCCAATCGCGAGCTGATCAGACAATTGACAGACTGGAGCGCGCTGGCGCGCAAGGAGGGCCTGCTGGCTCTGGAAGGGCGCATGAGTTCTATCGGCGACCCTTTTTTGAGAAAGGGATTGCAACTGCTGGTTGATGGCAACAGTGCCGAAAAGATCCGCGAGGTGCTGGATGTGGATACTCATTCCTGGGAACAGTTGCGCTGGCAGTCGGCACGCGTATGGGAGGCGGCTGCCGGATATTCTCCCACCATCGGCATCATCGGGGCTGTGTTGGGCCTGATGCACGTCATGCAGAACCTTGCTGAACCCGGCAAGTTGGGCGGCGGCATCGCCGTGGCATTTGTCGCGACTATCTATGGCGTGGCCTTTGCCAATCTCCTGTTTCTGCCAATTGCGAACAAGCTCAAATCGATTATCATGCAGCAGGCCAACCTCCGTGAAATGGTTGTGGACGGATTGGTTGGCATTGCCAACGGGGATAACCCGAGGCTGATTGGAATCAAATTGCAGAGCTACCTCGAATGATGCCAGAAGACAGAGGACAGAAGACAGAGGACAGAGGTGCTGTCTGCTGCGCGGTGCTTTTTAATATGGGCGCGGCAAAGCCGCTCAACGCTCTGTCCTCTGTCTTCTGATCATGGCGCGGCGCAGCAAACGTTTCGAGCATGACAATCACGATCGCTGGCTGATTTCGTATGCCGACTTTGTTACTTTGCTGTTCGCCTTTTTTGTGGTGATGTACTCGATCTCATCGGTGAATGAAATTAAGTATAAAACCTTCAGCGATTCGCTGAGCATCGCTTTTACCAGCAAAGCCAAGGCCAGACCGACCAACGACACCATAGTGCCAAACGAGCAGGAGCAATTGCTCAAGGCTCTGGTGGACAAGCGCACGGCGCGCCTGGGAGAACAGCAGCGCAAGTTACAGGATCGCATGAAGAATCTGGCCAATGGGCTGAGCAAGGTGATGTCCCCGTTGATCGATCAACATCTGGTCAGTATTAATCCGACTAGGCGCGGAGTGGTGCTCGATATCAGTGCGAGTTCATTGTTCAAAACCGGCGAGGCGGTATTGCAGCCGGGTTCGCTGGAGGTGCTGCGCGAAGTATCCGCGGTGTTGAGCAAGGAAGAATTGCCTATCGAGGTGGAAGGACATACTGACGATATCCCGATCATGACTGCTCAGTTCCCTTCCAATTGGGAGCTGTCTTCTGCGCGCGCCAGCAGTGTGGTGAGAATGCTGATTGCGAACGGCGTGCCGGAAAAACATCTGTCTGTAGTTGGTCTGGCCTCGAACCAGCCACTGGTGCCGAATGATAGCCCGGAAAACCGGGCCAGGAACAGGCGTGTGAGTATCACGATAGTGTCGCCCAATATTGAACGGGGAATGAGGGCTGAGGACTGAAGTGCGAGTAAAACTGCCGCTCAGCTTTTACTCAGTCCTCAGCCCTCGCACCTTAGCCCTCTGTTACCCGCTCCCCAGCGATCTGCCGCTGCCCGGTGAAAAACTGGGTTGTCCGTCGGGGCCGTAAAGGTTTGCCTTGTTTACCGCGCTGCTTAAAACAGCAAGAGATTGCTGGTTGTGCCGCAGCTTCAACTGAATCAGTTCGCCATTGGTGCGGTTAAGCTGTTGAGAGCGTTTTGCCAAGGCGAGAATTTCCTGCCAAACAGCCAAACCTTCAGGGCTGTGTGCGCGCATCCACGCGATAACCGCATTTGCGCCAGATTGCGGAAGACTTTTCTCCATTAAGCTTCGACGCGCTTCGGCGAGTTCGTTAAGGCTGAGCGCGTCAGTTGTTTTTTTCCCGGATAGTTCAAGCAACTGATCGGTGCGGTTTTCCACCAGCATTCTCTGCTCATGTTCCAACAGGGCCACAAAGTTCACGAGCGCCCCGCGCTCGGCGGTCAAAGCGGCGCTTAACCCGGTGATGCGATTCTGATTCAATTAAGGGAACCTCCAATGATCCTGAGAACGGCTATTAGCCATAGATGAGCACTGATATTAGCACTGGTAAAACAATGTATTGCTTAAAGCCCGCTATTCACCAGAAATGTGGCGCAGATGAGAAAGGCAATTCATTGATAGTCCGTGCATATCCGTGGCTGAACTGCATTTTACAGGGTGACATGTGATGCAAGCTTCAGCCCGATTCCGGCTATTCGATTTAGCCGGATTCCCGTCTTCACCAAAGGCAGGCAATTCACTCCGGGTTGCCGGGTATAATAAGCTCTAAGCCCTGTTATCGATCAAGTCGCGCACCGTTTCAAGCAGGCGATCGGCGACGACTTCCGGGTTGACCTTGAAGCGGCCATTACTGATGGCTTGTTTGATTTCCGCCACTTTGGCAGCATCGGCAACGGGGATGTTTGCCATGCTGCTTTCCATGCTTTGCAACTGTGCTGCTGTGGAGCCGAGCGAAACGCTGGTGCTTCCGGGTTGTTGTGGGGCAGTGGGTGTGCCCGGTTTGCTTTTTCTGCCGGTAGCGCGTGCCGCCGCCTCGCCTATTGGATAGGTGGGCAGTTGTTTGCCGGGTTTGTCAATTTTCACGGTTATCCTCTCAATCTGACAGTGTTTAAATTCCTGCCGTTGACTTTATATCGGTAAAATCCCGGGAAACTTTAGGGTGGTCAGGTGTCTTTATAGCGCAAGCGGCTAATGAGCGCAATCCCGAGATTCTCTGGAGGTTCCCTATAATCCGATTTCCACCACGCCGCCAGCGCGCGCAACCCCGCTAGTCACGCGGCCTGAACCGACGCGAACTTGCACGGTTTGCCCATCACTCGCATTGTTCAAGGCGACTCCCTCGCTGCGAATGCCGAAGCCATTGCCTTGCACGGCAAGTTGCACGGCCTGCCCCTGTGTCACGCTGTAGGGCGGGCGCAGCATGTCTTCGCGCAATATTTGCCCTGCGGTGATGCTGTAGCGAAGCACTTTCCCGATTACTTGTTTCGGGTCGGAGAATCCCATCGCACGGGAAGTCTCGGTCACATGGCTGGAGACGTCCTGCTCTTGCAGCGTATGCCCCAGCGGCAACTGGCATGCACTGACCAATAAATTGAGGCTGATCCTGATCTGCACCGGAACGAAAATGCTCCAACCATTCGCTTCATTGCAGCGTACCCCGATGGCAGTTTTTCCAATTATCTGGCTACCGGCCGGCAGAAATGCTTCGAGCCTGGCGCACTCGGGCAGCGTGATGCGCCGGTCTATTTCCTCTACTTTATAGACGGCCTTGCCGGGCAGTGCGGCGGTTTGTTGCCGCACAAAGGCGGTGACAACATTCCTTATCTGTGTGTGGTCTTGCGGAGCGGCCGATGCAACTGCGCATTCCAGCAACAAACCAACGGTCATGGCAGCAATGCCGCCCCTGATGATGAAACCTGCCATGCCCGTTTCCCTCACATCCCGCGACACGTTACTGGCGAAGCCAGCCGTTTGCGGGAGCGGGTGAACGAATCGCTGCGCGAGTTTCACGTTAACGAATGAAAATAGTTTTTTCATGAGGTGCATTGTGCGTGTTGCGTGCCCTTAATGGAAGGGGGTAGATAAGCTGGAATTGAGGCAGAAAATTGCCGCTTATCAGTAGATAGTGGATGAGCGTGTGGATTTAGCATGCCGTCCATGTCAGCAGGTTTGTGGATGGATTGTTGAAGTTGAACGGGAGGGAAAGATGGTCAACAAATTGGACGATGCACTGCGATTTCAGCAAACCGCGCTAAGTCTGCGCGCGGCGCGTCAGGAGCTGCTGGCTTCCAACATCGCAAATGCGGACACGCCCAACTATAAGGCAAGAGACGTCAACTTTGCCAGTGCGTTGCAGAATGCATTGGCTGGCACATCTACGCAGTTGCCGGTCGCGCAAACCTCGCCCATGCACTTGGAGGGTAACACAGGGGGAACTATCCTGGGAATGCCAGTGATGTACCGCAAACCGGTACAGCCAAGCGCGGACGGAAACACGGTGGATATGGATGTGGAGCGCGCGCAATTTGCCGATAACGCGCTACGCTACGAAGCGAGTGTGAAGTTCATCAGTGATGACATCAAGGAATTGATGCAGGCCATACAGGGGTAGATCATGTCTCTATTCAATATTTTTAATGTGGCGGGTTCGGGGATGGCGGCGCAGTCGCAACGTCTGAACGTGGTGGCCAGCAATCTGGCCAATGCGGATAGCACGACCGGCGCCAATGGACAGCCGTATCACGCCAAACAGGTGGTATTCAGCGCGGCGCCGGTGGATGGCAGCAGCGCCCAGGGTGTGAAAGTGACGGCGGTGGTTGAGGATAACTCACCGATGAAGATGATCTATGACCCCAAGCATCCGATGGCCGACGCGCAGGGTTATGTTGCGATGCCTAATGTGAATGTGGTGGATGAGATGGTAAACATGATTTCGGCATCACGCGCCTATCAAAACAATGTGGAGGTGATGAACACCTCGAAAACTTTGTTGTTAAAGACGCTGACCATAGGCCAGTAGTAAATTGAGGAGAATTTTTCATGATTAATGCCACGCAAAACACCAGCGCTGCAGCGCTGTTTGCTTCGCAGAATGGAAGCGCCAGCGCTGCCATCACTGCTAATTCAGCAGCCGCTACACAGGATCGCTTCTTGAAACTGCTGGTCACACAAATGAAGAATCAGGATCCGCTCAATCCGATGGACAACGCGCAAGTAACTTCGCAGATGGCGCAGCTCAGCACGGTGACGGGGATCGACAAACTGAACGTCACCTTGCAAGCCCTGAGTGACAGCATGCTCTCCAATCAGTCGCTACAAGCAGCCAGCATGATTGGCCATGGCGTGCTGGTACCGGGTAATGGTGTTGATTTGTCCAACAGCGCCGGCTATGGCGGCTTTGAATTGACCCAGCCCGCAGATAGCTCACGGGTGTCGATTTACGATCAGGCGGGAACGTTGGTGCGCAGTATCGATCTGGAGGCGCAGCCTGCCGGTATCGCCAAGTGGGCATGGGATGGTTTGAATAGCAGTGGCGCAAAGGTGGCGGATGGCAGTTATACGTTTACCGTGAATGCGGCACAGGGTGGAAATAATGTGGCGGCGACCAGCTTGCAATTCGGCATGGTAAACAGCGTTACCCAGGGCGCGCAAGGTGTGATGTTGAGTGTCGGGCAGTTGGAAGGTATCGCGTTGTCGCAGGTCAGGCAAATTCTTTAACCCGGAGTTGATGTTGAACAAAAAAGATTTATGTGGACATCCAGCGATGTCATTTTATTAATACCCGCAAGGGGTACGCCGCCAGATACTCGACCTTTGGCCGGTCTTGGCGCAGGGAGAAGATCATGAGTTTTCAGCAAGGTTTAAGCGGTCTAAATTCATCAGCTAAACAACTGGACGTGATAGGCAATAATGTGGCGAATGCCGGCACGGTCGGTTTCAAGGAATCTCAGGCACAATTTGCCGACATGTATGCCGCCTCTCTTTCTGGTAGTGGCGCAGTTCAGGTAGGTACAGGTAGCAAGGTATCGGCGGTTGCTCAACAATTCACTCAGGGGAATATCACCAATACCAGCAACCCAATGGATACGGCGATCAGCGGACAAGGTTTTTTCCGCATGATCGATCAGAACGGCGCCATTTTGTATAGCCGCAACGGGCAGTTCCAAATGGATAAAAATGGCTTTATCGTTAACAACCAGGGGCACAAAGTGTCCGGTTATCTGCCCAATGCGGCGGGAACGATCATTCCCGGGCAACCATTGCCGTTACAGATCAATTACGCTGATTTGGCCCCACAGCAGACGGCCAATATTGTAGTTGGCGCAAATCTTGATTCGCGCGCTGGAACGCCGGCAAACCCGGTTTTCAGCCCGACTGATCCGACTTCTTACAATAGTTCGACTTCGATGACAGTGTATGACAGCCTGGGCGCCAGCCATATCGGATCGCTGTATTTCCAGAGGGTGCCTGTCGCTACTGTTGGTAATGGTTCATTTGCCGCTGCATCGACCACCATGACGGTAGGTTCAACGTCCGACCTGGCTGTGGGTAACACGGTTACGTTGGCCGGAGTGACTTATACGATCACTGCCGTTGTCAACGGTACCACACTGACCGTCTCACCAGCTTCTGCTGGAGCTGTTGCTGCTGCTCCAGCCACTACCAACGCAGGATCTGCCAACTGGAATACTTACCTGACGGTGGATGGGGTGCCGGTGCCAGCCGCTGCAACTCCGCTTACTCAGCTTACCTTTAATACCTTGGGGCAACTGGTTTCTACCACACCTGCGTCCGTTCCGGCCGGAACGATGTCATCAGCAGCCTTCACCCCGACCGGAGCTGCCGCCCAGACGCTTTCTTTTAATTTTGCCAGCACTTCCCAATACGGAGGCAATTTTGGTGTGAATAGCCTGACTCAGGATGGCTATTCCTCCGGTCGCCTGAGCAAGTTCACTAGCAGCGCCGACGGAACGATACTGGGGAATTATTCCAACGGTCAGTCGCGTGCTTTGGGGCAGGTGCTGCTGGCGAATTTTACCAACCCGCAGGGTTTGCAGCCGCTGGGCAACAATGAGTGGGTGGAAAGCGCAGCATCCGGCGGCCCGCTGGTTGGCACGCCTGGGTCGAGTTCTTTGGGAGTGTTGCAATCTTCGGCTGTAGAAGACTCGAATGTGGACCTGACCGCCGAGCTGGTGAACATGATTACCGCGCAGCGCGTTTATCAGGCCAACGCGCAGACTATCAAGGCACAGGATCAGGTGCTGCAAACATTGGTGAACTTGCGTTAACCGAAGCGGCAAGGTTGATGCCTGAAATGCCAGGAGGGTGATATGGATAGATTGATTTACACCGCGATGACCGGAGCTTCGCACGTACTGCAGCAACAGGCAGCGGTGGCGGAAAATCTGGCGAATGCCAGCACACCCGGATTCCGCGCTGCATTGAACACCTTTCGCGCCGTTCCGCTGGTGGGTGAAGGTTTGCCGACCCGCACGTTCGTGGTGGATTCTACTGCCGGTGCGGATTTTACGCCGGGCATTATTCAGCAAACTGGCCGCAGCCTCGATGTGGCAATAAATGGTGCGGGCTGGATTGCGGTGCAGGGTGCCGATGGCAAGGAAGCGTACACGCGCAACGGCAGTTTTCAGATCACGCCGAACGGTGTGCTGCAAACCCGCACCGGTTTGAATGTGATGGGCGATGCCGGTCCGATTACCATTCCACCCGATACCGAGGTGACGTTTGCCAATGATGGCACGATTTCAACCGTTCCAAGCGGAGGCCAGGCCACTTCGGTAATTGTGGCGGGCAGGTTGAAGCTGGTCAATCCGCCTCACGAACAACTGGAGCGCGGCGGCGATGGCTTGTTCCGCTTGAAGGATGGTGCGACCGCCAATGCCGATGCAAATGTTAGCGTAGTAGCCGGTAGCCAGGAAGGTAGTAATGTCAACACCGTGGAAGCGATGGTTAACATGATTTCGCTGGCACGCAAGTTCGACATGCAGATGAAAATGTTGCAAAACGCGGATAGCAACGCACGGCAGGCCAGTTCAATAATGAACATTTCTTGAGGCGGTCGCTAGTCGTTAGTTAAACAAAAAAACCGCACAGCGGACAATACTAACTAACGACTAGCGACTAACGACTAAACTGAAAGGAAAGAAATCATGATACGTTCTTTATGGATTGCCAAAACCGGCCTGGACGCGCAGCAAACACAGATGGATGTCATCGCCAATAATCTGGCCAACGTCAGCACCAATGGCTTCAAACGGTCGCGCGCCGTGTTTGAGGATTTGTTGTATCAGACCATCCGCCAGCCCGGTGCGCAGTCTTCGCAACAGACGCAACTTCCATCAGGTTTGCAGATTGGCACCGGGGTGCGTCCGGTAGCTGCCGAACGTATTCATACCCAGGGCAATCTGCAGCAAACCGGCAACCAGCTGGATGTGGCAATTCAGGGGGCAGGCTTTTTCCAGATTCTGATGCCGGATGGAACGACTGCCTATACCAGGGACGGCTCTTTCCAGAGTGACTCCCAGGGGCAGCTGGTCACTTCCAACGGCTTTGCCATACAACCCGCCCTCACCATTCCGGCTAACGCCACCAGCGTGACAATTGGACGTGATGGTGTTGTTTCGGTCACACAGCCAGGTGTGGCAGCGCCGGTGCAAGTCGGAAGTTTGCAAGTTGCGACGTTCATTAATCCGGCCGGTTTGCAAAGCACAGGCGGAAATCTCTATCAGGAAACCGCATCATCCGGTACGCCCAGCACCAATGTCCCGGGAACGAATGGCAGCGGCATGTTGAATCAGGGCTATCTGGAAACTTCCAACGTGAATGTTGTGGAAGAAATGGTGAACATGATCCAGACGCAACGTGCTTATGAGATCAATTCAAAAGCGATCACGTCATCGGATCAGATGTTGCAAAAATTGTCGCAAATATAGAGAGACGGCTATGAGTAGAGTGATTGCGTCGGTAATTTCAGTGGCACTGACTGCGGCGCTTGCCGCCTGTACGCCATCCACCAACATCAAACAACCGTTGACCGCGCGTCCCGAGCCGAAGCCGATGATAGTGCCAACGGGTAACGGTGCGATTTTTCAGGCGGGTGTGAACGAGCGCCCCATGTTCGAAGACAGACGTGCGCGTAATGTCGGCGACGTGCTTATCATCAACATCGTGGAGACCACTTCGGCAGCGGGGAAGTCTGGCAGCAATGCCGACAATAGTGGCAGCATTGCCATGGGTACGCCTAAAATCACCGCTGGTGCGCTCGGGCAAACTATCCAGACGCCGTTTGGCGTGACCGGCAGCAGCGCGGTCAAATCCGCCAGCAAGAGCGACAGCTCCGGCAGCAACACGTTTTCCGGCTCCATTACCGTGACGGTGACCGAGGTGTTGGCGAACGGCAACCTGCGGGTTGCCGGCGAGAAACAGGTTGCGATCAAACATTCAGAGGAGTATGTGCGTTTCTCCGGCGTGGTGAATCCCGCCACCATCAGTGGCAGCAACACTGTCCAATCAACGCAAGTGGCGGATGTGCATGTCGAATACAAGGGCGCGCAAAACATCGATACGGCTGCGGTGACCACTATGTTCAACCGCTTCTTCTTTTCCATATTGCCGTTCTGAGGAGGTCATATGAAAACCTTGTCCAAATCATTCTTGATCGCATCGTTGATGTGCGTTCCGTTTGCCGCCTCCGCTGACCGCATAAAAGATATGGCCAGCATACAGGGCGTGCGCGATAACCAGTTGATGGGTTATGGCATCGTGGTCGGACTCGATGGCAGCGGCGACCAGACCACGCAAACGCCATTCACGGTGCAGAGCATAGTCAGCATGTTGTCGCAAATGGGCGTGAGCCTGCCGCCGGGCACCAGTTTGCAACTCAAGAATGTCGCGGCGGTGATGGTGACTGCCACGCTGCGCCCATTTTCCAAGCCGGGACAGACCCTAGACGTGACGGCTTCTTCGATAGGCAATGCCAAAAGTTTACGCGGCGGGACGTTGTTGATGACTCCGTTGAAAGGCGCGGATGGCCAGGTATATGCCATGGCGCAGGGCAATGTGCTGGTCGGCGGGGTGGGTGCAGCTTCGGGAGGTGCCTCGGTGCAAGTAAACCATCTGAGCGTCGGGCGCGTGCCGGCCGGCGCGACTGTGGAACGTGCCGTCCCGACGGTATTGGGGCAAGGCGATTTTATCCATCTGGAATTGAATGCCACGGATTTCACCACCGCTACGCGGATCGTCGAGACTATCAACGGGCAAGTCGCCACAGACCTCGCCTCGGCCCTTGATGGACGGGTGATACAGGTGCGCGCACCGGCAGGAAATGAGCGTGTTGCATTCATATCCAAAATTGAGAATCTGGAGGTCAATCCGGCGCAGGGCATTGCCAAGGTGATCATCAATGCGCGCACCGGATCGGTGGTGATGAATCAGGCGGTGATTCTGGATACTTGCGCCGTGGCGCATGGCAATCTGAGCGTGGTGATCAGCACCGGCAGCGCGGTGAGCCAGCCCGGCGCATTTTCCCAGGGACAGACCGTGCAAACCGACAAGACCACCATAGACGTCAAGGCGGAGAGGGGCGGTTTGGTGCAACTCTGGAAAGGGGCATCGCTGAGCGCAGTGATCAAGGCGTTGAATTCAATCGGTGCGACCCCGCAGGATTTACTGGCGATTTTGCAGGCAATGAAGTCGGCCGGGGCGTTGCGTGCGGAACTGGAAATAATCTGATGGTTAACCGGCTGGATGCATCAGCAACACTGGTTCTCGATACACAGAGCCTGGAGCAGTTGCGCGCGCAGGCCAGGCATTCGCCGGATCAGGCGCTCAAAGCGGCTGCGCAACAATTTGAATCAATATTCCTCAATATGATGCTGAAAAGCATGCGTGATGCCACACCGCAGGATGGCATGTTCGATAGCGAGCAAACCAGGATGTTCACCGGCATGCTGGATCAACAACTGGCGCAAAGCATGTCCAGCCGGGGTGTGGGTTTGGCTGATGTCATGGTCAAGCAGCTTGGCCGCAGCACGGGTGGGCAAACGGGTAGTGAGGAGCGGCCTTCTCAGTCTTCAGCCCTCAGCCCTCTGCCCTCTGCGGCTTCGCCGACCGCGCACAACGATAACGTCCAGCATGATTTTATAAACCGTATGCTGCCATATGCCACGCAAGCCAGCCGGGCAAGCGGTGTGCCGCCGCAACTGATGTTGGGGCAGGCTGCGCTGGAGAGCGGTTGGGGCAGGCGTGAAATCCATATGGCTGACGGCAGTAACAGCTACAACCTGTTCGGCATCAAGGCCGGCGCCGGATGGAACGGCAAAGTGGCAGAGGTGATGACTACTGAATATGAGAACGGCGTGGCACATAAGCAGGTCGAGAAATTCCGTGCTTACTCCTCTTACACCGAGGCATTTCAGGATTATGCCAATATGATCAGCAATAATGCGCGCTATGCAGATGTGTTGCAGCAGGGCGGCGACGCAACCGGAATGGCGCAGGCCATACAGAAGGCGGGGTACGCAACCGATCCGGAATATGCCGGGAAGCTGGCGCAAGTCATTGGCCAAATGAACTTGGCAGGCTAACAACCATAAATCCAGCCGTCCTAAAGAATTTTTTAGATGTGCCGATAACACAACTGAGATAGTGTGTTGGCTAATGAAGGGAATATTGTGGCAGACTTGTTTACTTCAGCATTAAGTGGCATGAATGCGGCTCAGCTGGGGGTGGCAACCACCGAGCACAATATCGCCAATGCGAGCACCCCCGGATATACGCGACAGCAGATTCTGGTCGGCTCGCGTGCCGGGCAGCAGACTGGCGCCGGATTCATCGGGCAAGGGGTTGATGTATCTGGTGTGAAACGGATATACGATGAGTTTCTGACCACCCAGGTTTTGCAGGAGCAAAACCAGGCCAGTTATCTAAGCACCTACCACACCGCACTCAAACAAATTGACAATTTAGTCGCAGACCCGGCTGCCGGCGCATCGCCGGCGATGCAGGGGTTTTTTGATGCGCTGAATGGGGTCGCCAATAATCCTGAATCCATTCCCGCGCGTCAAACCTTGCTCGGTAATGCGCAGTTCGCCGTGAACAGATTTCAAGCCATCGATCAACGATTGACGGACATAGCCAACGGAATTACTAACCAGATCGCCAATAGCGTCAATACTGTCAATAGTTATGCCAAGCAGATTGCCACCCTGAATGGCAGCATCAAGCGGGCTATTGCCAATGGTCAGGGGCAGCAGCCCAATGATCTGCTTGATCAGCGTGATCAACTGATCAGCAAATTGAACCAGGAAATCAAGACGACCATGCAGCAGAATTCGGATGGGACGGCGGGTGTGTTTATCGGCAGCGGCCAGGCGCTGGTTATTGATGAGCAGGCGATGCAGTTGCTGACCGTCCAATCAACAAACGATCCAAGCAAAGTGGATGTTGCATATCTGAACAATGGCAAAACCATTTATTTACAGCAAAGCGATCTACAGGGCGGCAACATAGGCGCGTATCTTGCCTTCCGGGATCAGAGTCTGGAACCGGCCCGCAATGCGCTTGGACGTGTGGCGCTGGGGATGGCTGCAAGCGTCAATCAGCAGAACCAGTTGGGGCAGGATTTGAATGGCGTGCTGGGGGGCAACCTCCTCGTTGCCGCTGCGCCGCGCGTCGACAGGAATACGAACAATAATCCGGCATCGGGAGTTCCATCCGTTACTATCACAAATGTGGCGGGTTTGACGGCCAGTGATTACCGGCTGACGTTCAACGGTGCTGGTTACACACTGCTGCGCCTGTCGGACAATACGACGACAAGTTACACGAGCTTGCCGCAGACTGTGGATGGCATGACCATAAACGCACCGGTTCCCGTTGCGGCAGGCGATAGCTTTCTGATACGCCCCACGGCAAATGGTGCGCGTGACATCGCGCTGGCTACCAATGATCCTGCCAAGGTTGCAGCGGCTGCGCCGATGCGCGGGACTGCTTCATTGACCAATACCGGAAACGCCAAGATCAGCAGCGGCACGGTTAACGCGCCCCCGCCGCCCAATGCCAACCTCAAGAATAATGTAACAGTCACCTTCATTGATGCGACCCATTTCACCGTAACTGACAACAGCACGCTTCCTGTTCCGGCAGTGCTGGTGGCAGCACCTGGAACATTGTATGACCCGAATGCGGGAGCGACGCTGTCTTTTAACGGCTGGACAACACAAATCACCGGAACACCGGTTGCGGGCGATGTTTTTAACGTTACCTCCAACACCAACGCTACCGGCGACAACCGCAATGCCTTGTTGCTGGCCAGCTTGCAAACTCAAAACCTGATGGTGAACGGTACGGCCAGTTTGCAGGGGGTGTATGGACAATTAGTCGGTGAAGTTGGCGCCAAAACTCAAGAGTTGAGCATGACCAGCCTGGCGCAGGAAAACATGGTGGCGCAAACAGTTGCGGCACAACAAGCAGTCTCAGGTGTGAACCTGGACGAGGAAGCGGCCAACCTGATGCGCTATCAAAAAGCGTATCAAGCTGCGGCAAAGGCGATGCAAATTGCTCAAACCATGTTTGATGCCATATTGGCCATTAAATAGGAAAGAAAGTACATCATGCGTATCAGCACCAATACGATTTTTGACAGCAATATTGCCGCGCTGAATCAGCAGCAGGCTCGTTTGTTACAGACCCAGCAACAGATTGCAAGCGGACGCCGGATTTTGACCGCATCGGATGACCCGGTGGCGGCAGCCCGTGCATTGGAAATTAACCAGTCAGATGCGATAAATTCGCAATATGCCGCCAACCGCACTGCGGCGCGCCACACACTATCTCTGGCTGAGAGTAGCTTGCAAAGCGTCACTTCTTTATTGCAGGATGTGCAGACAGCGACAATAAATGCGGATAATGGCACGCTCAATAGCGGCGACCGCAAGACCATTGCAACCGAGTTGAGCGGCAGGCTGCAGGAATTGATCGGTTTGGCAAACAGCACGGATGGAGCGGGGAATTATTTGTTTGCCGGGTTTCAGTCCAGGACACAGCCTTTTGTGGATACTGCTGCCGGGGTTGGCTATTTTGGTGATGACGGGCAGCATAATGTGCAAGTCAGCGCAACGCGGCAAATGGCTGCCAGCGATTCTGGCGCGGACGTGTTCATGCGTGTGAAAAACGGCAATGGCACGTTCGTCACCCAGGCTGCGACGACCAATACCGGCACGGGCGTGATCAGTCTCGGATCAGTTACGAATCCCGCCGCGCTGGTGGCGGGAAATTCGTATACTATTTCCTTCAGTGTTGCGGCTGGCGTTACAAGCTATACGGTGACGGGGGCACCTACTGCACTGGCGCCTGCTATGGCTAACATTCCCTATGTTAGCGGGCAAGCGATCAGCTTTGATGGTATGCAGTTGGACATTCAAGGCGCACCTGCTAACGGCGATACCTTTACCGTCGCACCCAGCACTAACGAAAGCATCTTCAAGACCATCTCAGATTTAATTGCCGCGCTGAATGTCCCGGTGGTTGGCGCAAGCTTGACGGCCAGCTTGAATCGCGGGCTTAATAACCTGGATAACGCGTTGAATAATGTCCTGACCGTCCGATCTTCTCTGGGCTTGCGCCTTAATGAGATCGATGCACTGCAGACTACGGGCGACGATTTGGGCTTGCAGTTCAAGCAGACCCTGTCGCAGTTGCAGGACACCGATTACAACAAGGCAATAAGCGATCTGACTCAGCAGCAAATGGGCTTGCAGGCCGCACAGAAATCTTTCGTCAAAGTCGCTGATCTTTCCCTGTTCAGCTATCTTTGATTTTCAGAAAATGGGCGAAGATCCCGGTTTCTTTGCCTTGCCTGCAACCGCACTTTGTTGGGAAATCAGTGTGGCAGCTTCACCAGATTAAGTGCCGTCCCAACTCCCTCCTGGGTAACTCTGTCCAATATTGGAGCGAAGTAGGGTATGGACAATGCCAGCACAAAAAATCCGATCGCCAGCGTGATAGGGAAGCCTACTGCGAAAAGGTTGAGTTGCGGCGCGGCGCGGGTGAGTATCCCCAACGCGATATTGGTGATCAACAATGCGGCCAGGATTGGCAAAGAAATCTGTAGCGCGTAGGCGAAGATGCTCCCACCCCAACTGACCACACCATAGAATCCCCTGTATGACATCATGCTGCCAATAGGGAGAGTCTGAAAACTTTCCGCCAGCGTGGAGATCATGTAGAGATGTCCGTTTAGCGCGAGAAAAGCCAATATTGCAATTATGCCCATCCATTGGGCGATAACTGCAGAATGAGTGGCATTTATCGGGTCATAAAAACTGGCAAATCCCAGCCCCATTTGCAAGCCGGACAACTCACCGGCCATTTCCACCGCAGTAAAAATCAGGCGCATGGTGAAACCCATCGCCACGCCGATAATGATCTGCTGAATCATTATCAATATTCCCTGCGTAGAGCCAACAGAGACCGGCGGCATCTCACCGATGGCCGGGGCGATGAGAATGGCGAGCAGAACAGACAGGCCGATTTTGACGCGCTTTGGGACTTGTTTGTTACCGAGAACAGGTGAGCTGCCAATCATGGACAGGATGCGCGACAGCGGGAAAATCAGTGTGGCGAGCCAGGCGTCGAGCTGTGCGCTGGTGAGGGTGATCACGGCGATTCCCTCTCCCCAACCCTCTGGGTGAAACACCTAGCCATTCGACTAGGCTGCAAACGACCGCAGCCAAGTCGCTGGTTATCCCGCAAGCGGGCGAGGGAGCAAACGAATCGCTGCGCGAGTTTCATGTTAACCGATCATCCAGGGGATGTTGCCGAATAACCGCTGGATATAATCCACCATCATGTTGACCATCCACGGGCCGGTAAAAATCAGCACCAGAAAAATCCCCAGCAGTTTTGGAATGAAAGACAATGTCAATTCGTTAATCTGTGTAGCAGCCTGGAAGACGCTTACTACCAGGCCAATGACCAGCGCGCTGAGCAGCAGCGGGGCGGAAATCATCAACGTCATTTCGACGGCTTGTTGTCCGATGGTGACGACGGTTTCTGGAGTCATGTATAAATCAGTCGTTAGTCGTTAGTTGGGGTAGTCGCTTCGCGGGGTTTTGGGTTAACTACAAGCTAACGACTAACGGTTGCCTTTAAGTATAAAAACTTTGCGCAAGAGACCCGATTATCAGGCTCCAGCCATCAGCCAGCACGAACAGCATGATCTTGAAGGGTAGTGAAATGATTGCTGGCGACACCATCATCATACCCATGGACATCAGCACGCTGGCTACCACCATGTCGATAATTAAAAAAGGAATGAATACCACAAAGCCGATCTGGAATGCCGTCTTTAATTCGCTCGTCACATATGCGGGAACGAGAATGCGCAGCGGCACCTGATCTGCGCTTTGCAATGGCTCGCTGTTCGAGATTTTAACGAACAAGGCGAGGTCCGATTCACGGGTCTGGCGCAGCATGAAAGTTTTAAGCGGTACGCTGCCTTTCTCTATAGCATACTGGAAGTCGAGTTTATTCTCACTGAAGGGTAAATAGGCGTCGGTGTAGATTTTGTCGAATACCGGCGACATGACGAAAAACGTGAGAAACAGCGCCAAGCCGGTCAGCACCTGATTGGGCGGCGAAGAGGGTGTGCCGATGGCTGATCGCAGCAGGCTTAACACAATGATGATGCGCGTGAATCCGGTCATCATCAGCAACACCGCCGGAAGGAAGCTCAGCGAAGTTAGCAGCAATAGCGTCTGCAGGCTCAGGCTATAGGCCTGGCCTCCGCCTGGCGATGGCGTACTGGTTAATGCAGGTAATCCCATTTCAGCCCATGCATTCTGGCTGGCGCCGAGCAGCACGATGAGCATTATCCCTGTATTGAGCGCAGCCGAAGGGAGGAGCGTAAGGCTACGGCGCATTGTGGCTCCGGCCACTCGCTTTCGCGAGCTTAACATTCGCTTCGCTCATATTAGCCTCCGCCGCAAGCTGTTGCTTGTGTTTTCCAGAAGACAAAGAACTGATGGCGGAAGACAGGAAGGCAGAAAAAATCTTGTGTTTGTCAGCGGATTGAGAGCTGGAGGCATCCGTATTCTGTCCCATATCTTCCTGCTTCCGGAACGTGTGCAACATACGGATTTGCCCCGGACCTACGCCGACCACCAGGCAAGTGTCATCCACTTCTACCAGCACGATGCGCTCGCGTTGCCCTACCGCCACGCTGCCAGATACCTTGAGCAGATTGCCAGAGCCATGCTGCGCTGCATTCATGCGCTTGAGCAGCCAGGCAACCAGCACGATGGCAGCCAGCACCAGGAGCAGGCTGAGAATAATTTGCACGATGCTGCCAGAACTGACAGCGGGAGGTGGCGGGGCGTAGGCGGGCCGCGTTCCCTCTACGGCATATGCAGAAGACAGGAGACAGAAGACAGAAGACAGACACCAGAGAGCAGAAGACAGAGGACAGAAGACAGATTTTTGCGTGCCGCAAAGCGGCACGTTTATATAAATGGCACGGCGCAGCCGCGACAACACCTCTGTCCTTTGTCCTCTGATGAAACTACTAGCCATTCGACTAGGCCGACAAACAACGTCGGCCAAGTCGCTGGTTATGTATTCTGTCCTCTGATGCGTCATCTGTTTAAGCGGCGCAGCCGTTCGGACGGGGTGATGATATCCGTCAGGCGAATGCCAAGTTTGTCGTTCACCACCACAACCTCGCCTTGCGCGATCAGGAAACCGTTGATCATTACGTCCAGCGGTTCACCGGCCATGCCGGCCAGTTCGACGACTGACCCTTGCGCCAGTTGCAGCAAATTCTTGATCGGCATTTTGGTGCGCCCCAGCTCAACAGTCATTTGTACAGGGATGTCCAGAATCATATCGAGGTCATTTTGCGTGGTAGCGGAGCCGCCTGACCCGAATTGCTCGAACACATGCGGTTTAGTGGGTACTGCCGGTTGACTGGCGGCAGTTGTCTGTTCGGCCATGGCCGCACCCCAATCGTTGGCGGTGATTGCTTCTCCGGTGGTGGCATTGCTGTTATCATCAGGCATGACCTTCTCCTTCGTTAACGTGAAACTCGCGTAGCGGGATATTATCCCTCTCTCCCGCAGAAACTGGCGATTGCTTTTCTCGTTTGCTCCCTCTCACGCTTGCGGGAGATGATTGGGGAGAGGGCATCATCGGGAGAGAATTATGAGAGAGGGAAACGGGCAGGGCGAGCTTCATAATCAATGGCAGCTATTCGCCATGCCCGTTAGTCGAGAGCATCTTTTCAACCCTCAGTCCATATTGATTGTTGAATGCGCCATATTTACATTCCATTACCGGTACGCCATCCACCGAAGCGGTGATGTTTTCATCGACTTCCAGCGGGACAATATCGCCACTGCGCATTTTTAACACTTGTTCGAGCGTCACGCTGGCCTGGCCGAGCGTGGCAACCAGTTCGATATTGGCGGATTGCACCTGTTTGGACAGTAGCTGCAACCAGCGCTGGTCTACGGCCAGATGCTCGCCCTGCATGGTGCTATAGAGCAAATCCTTGACCGGTTCGAGCATGGAGTAGGGCATGCAAACGTGAAATGCGCCGCCATTGCCGGCCAGTTCGATGTCGAAGGTGGTGGCAATGACTACTTCGTTTGGGGTGGCGATGTTGGCGAACTGAGGGTTCATTTCCGAACGCACAAATTCGAATTCAAGCGGGTGAACCGACAGCCACGACTTGCCATAAGTCTCGAATACAACGGCAAGCAGCTTCTGGATGATGCGATGTTCGGTCTGGGTGAATTCCCGGCCCTCCACGCGGGTGTGAAAACGCCCGTCGCCACCGAACATATTGTCCACCACCAGAAACACCAGGTTCGGATCAAAGACGAACAAACCATTGCCGCGCAACGGTTTGGCTTGAATGATATTCAGGTTGGTGGGCACATGCAGGTTGCGGATAAATTCGCCGAATTTCAATACCCGTACCGGTCCGACCGAAATCTCCGGTGTACGGCGGATGAAATTGAATAATCCGATGCGGAACAGCCGTGCAAAACGTTCGTTAATAATCTCCATGGTGGGCATACGCCCACGCACGATGCGTTCTTGTGAAGCAAGGTTGTATGGGCGCACTTCTCCATCCGCTGCTTCCGTTCCGGCAGCATCATCGGTTTCGCCAGTCACCCCCTTGAGCAGGGAGTCAACTTCGTCTTGTGAGAGAAAGTCTTGTGAGGTGGATTCGCCCATTTTTGCTTTATCTGGAAGCTCGCCTGAAATTATTAATTGCCTTTCTCGTTCGCTCCCTCTCACGCTTGCGGGATAACCAGCGGCTTGGCTGCGGTCGTTTGCAGCCTAGTCGAATGGCTAGTTGTTTCACCCAGAGGGTTGGGGAGAGGGCGCTCTTGGTTTGTTCTCGCTATTGAATAATGAATGATGTAAATAACACGTCGACAATACCGCTCTTGCCGGCGTCGCTCTTGCCGGTATGCATTCCGGCTGGTGATGATTGCGCTTCGGCTGGAGCGGCTTGGGCTACATGTTCCACTTTATCAGGTGTTGCCTCCGGATCTGTGATTGCGGGTGGGGTCTTGCGCAAACCCAGAACAAATTCGACTTGCGCCTTGATTTGTTCGGCCAGCTTCTGCTTGCCATCGAAACTGGCGAGTTCGGAGGGACGCTTGCTTTGAAGCAGCATGTTAATGTGATGCAGGATTTCCGGGTTGGCAGCTTTAATCTTCTCCGCCAGTTCCGGCTTGGTAATCTTGAGTTCAATCGCTACTTGCAGATACCGGTCGCCTTCCTCGTGAATCAGGTTGGCGGTGAAAGTGCCCAGTTGAACATATGTCGAAGGAGTTTCATGATGCACTTCTTCCGCCGCTACCGCAGTTTCATCCGGCTTTGCAGGATGAGATGGTTTCATTAACAAGAACGCCGCTGCTCCGCCACCTATCAGCAATGACACGAACGCAGTGATAATGATGGGCTTGCTATTGCTCTTTCCGGGTGGTGTGCCAGAGGCATCTGACGGACCTGGTTTTGCGGGTTTTGACATTTTTGACTCCCTTTTGATGGTTGAATTATGGGAAAAAAGCAGCGCGGATGATAACCCGATTAACGCCGGAATTCTCCCTTAACTTGAGCTATCAAGCGCTCAAGCAAAAGTGTCCACCATCCCGTTATGGCGTCTTGCCGGCATGGTCTGCGTAATGGCCGGCGATGCGCAGGTTGATTCAGGCGCGCCTCCAGAAATCCCGCGTTGCGCAGCCGCACCGGAACCTTGATTCATAAATCCATCTGCACTGCGGTCGCGCGGGGATTGGTCGCTGACCGTAGTATTGCCCAACATGATGCCATTATCGGCCAGAATTTCACGAAGTTTAGGCATGGCATTTTCCACCGCTTCACGCACTGCACTGTGCGGCGATGTAAACATGGCGGTAGCCTGATTGTCGGAAATTTTCAGCACCACGTTCAACGGCCCAAAATCCGGCGGATTTAATTGCAGCTCGGCGACCTGGTTATTATGCGTACACATCCAGATAATCTTTTGCGAAAAGTCACCCGCCCAACTGCTATTGCCAAGAGGGGATGAAATGGTTTGCAAGCTATCGGCGGTTTTACCGTTGGTTAACATGCCGGGAGGAATGCCGGATGTTGCCATCGATGCAGCCGGTAGGGCAATGCCTTGTGAGGATTGCGCACTCAAAAGGCTGTTAGATAGTTCGGCAGATTTGGATATCTCCAAGCCGGATCCGCTGTGCAAGGCCGGTCCGCCGATAGCCACTATTGCTACATCCGGTCTGCCGGATGCAGCGGTCGCCGGATCAATCCTCGCGTTGACTTGAGATGCGCCGATAATGTCCGGCAGTTGATTTGCACCCGCCTTGCCTGCGCTTGGTTCGTGAGCTGTTGCTGCTGTTCTGGCCGTTTCGTCTTTGGCAACCGGAGTTCTGATTTCTTGAGGAAGTTGCAGCATAACTGCCAAGGCGCTGGATGGATCGCCGGGTGTACTGGCGGCCACTGGTACTTTATCCTGTTCGGCATTGCCAGCCGATCCCGCAGAATCCGCCGTTGTCCTAGTATCAACTCCGGCTGCAGATGATGGCATATTTGGAGCGGATGCATTGGCTTCATCCATTTGCCGCGCCAGCACCGCACCAAACGGATATGCTTGCGTATTCGTCGTGCCTTCTATTTGTGATGAGCTTGCGATATTGGCAGAACGTTGAGAATTATTGCCAGTAATCGGCAGGTTGGTCATGTCATTTTCCAGGTCATGAGTTTGTGTATTCTGCTTTAAGCATTTTTTGGGCGGCAAATCTGCCGGTGTGCTCGTCGAGAGCTTTTTGTTCAGACCTCCCGGCGGCTTTTTTTTGCTCTTCGATATGGCGTTGTTGCAGCGCATCGTAGGATTTCAGCTTTCGTTGCGTGGTGTCAAATTCGCTGCGGCCAACTTGTGTCGAAGCCTTGCTTTGCTCTACAGCTTTAAGTTGCTGGCTGATCGCTTCATCGAGCTTGTTGATGAATTGCTGGAAGTTGCGCAAGTCGGCCGGGTTCATGCCGCTCAGGGTGGTTTCCTGTAACCGGGTTTGATAGTCCTTGCGGTACTCCAGCAGGGTGTCAAGTTTTTGCTGCGCGTTCTGCTGCTGTTTGTTCAACTGCCCGAGATTGCGTATCGCCGAATCACTCTGGTGTTGTGCCAGATTCATCAAGGGTTGCAGGGAGAACGGCTTGTTCATGATTGTGTCGTTAAGGCGCGGGCTTGTTATTGAATCGGGGCAAGCAATGCGTCGAGTTGCGCAACGCTGGCCTGGTAGGTTTCCCTTTGAAACATGTCCTGTTTCAGGAATTGCTCCATTCGGGGATATAGCGCGATCGCCTCGTCCAGCAACGGGTCGCTGCCGCCAACATAGGCGCCGACGCTGATCAAATCGCGGTTGCGCTGGTAATGGGCATACATATGCTTGAAGCGCTGCACGACCGGCAAGTGTTCCGGCGATGCCAGACGCGACATCACGCGGCTGATCGAGGCTTCGATATCAATGGCCGGATAATGTCCCTGCTCCCCCAATCGCCGCGACAGCACGATGTGCCCGTCGAGAATGGCGCGTGCGCTGTCTGCAATCGGGTCCTGCGGGTCGTCGCCTTCGGTCAGCACGGTGTAGAAGGCGGTGATCGAGCCGCTGCCTTCCAGGCCGTTGCCGGCGCGTTCCACCAGTTGCGGAAGCTTGGCGAAAACGGAAGGCGGATAACCTCTGGTGGCGGGCGGCTCGCCGACTGCCAGCGCGATTTCGCGTTGCGCCATGGCGAAACGGGTCAGCGAATCCATGATCAGCAAAACATTTTTACCCTGGTCGCGGAAGTGTTCCGCGATGGTGGTGGCGTAAGCCGCGCCCTGCAAACGCATCAGCGGCGAAGTGTCCGCCGGCGTGGCGACGACCACCGAGCGCGCCATTCCTTCCTTGCCGAGAATATCGTTGATGAATTCCTTGACTTCGCGCCCGCGCTCGCCGATCAATCCGACCACCGTGATATCCGCGCTGGTATAACGCGCCATCATGCCGAGTAGCACGCTTTTGCCGACACCGCTGCCGGCGAATAATCCCATGCGTTGGCCGCGCCCCACGGTCAACATGCTGTTGATGGCGCGCACCCCGACATCCATGGCGGTGTCAATCGAAGCGCGCTCCAGAGGATTGAAGGGACGGCTTTGCAGCGGCGCATATTCCGAATCCGGCAGCGGTCCCAGTTGATCGAGCGGCTTGCCGGCCCCATCCAATACGCGCCCAAGCAAAATGCTGCCGACCGGAAGGTGTTTGGCGCGGTCGGCAATGCGGCGGCGCATCGGTTTGCGTTTTCCGCCCAGAGTCAGCGCATGTGCCGGTTCAACCGGCATCACGCGCGCGCCCGGCACCAGCCCATGCACATCATTTTCCGGCATCAGGAAAAGCCTTTCAGCGGAGAAACCGACTACTTCCGCCTCGACGGTATTGTTCGGCAGGTGAATCGTGCAAGTGCTGCCGACCGGCATTTGCAGCCCGACCGCCTCCATTACCAGGCCGGTCACCTTGGTCAAGTGGCCGCTTGGCGGCATCGGATTGCACTCCGCTACATACTCGCGGCCTTCATTGAGAAAATCCTGCCACTTAACGCTATGAGCACTCACGCCAGCCATGATTTGTCCTGTCCGATCGATTCGACAACGCGCTTCCAGCGTGCTTCCGTCGTGGCGTCCACGTTGCTGTGTGCTGTCTCTGCGCGGCATCCTCCGCGCTGGATTTGCGCATCGGTAAAAATCTTCCATCCGGCATGCGCCTGTTGCTCGCCTATTTGCTTGCGAACCAATTCAGCATCGGCCGGGTGCAGGATCAAATGGGCATTTTGATTGAAGTGCGGCAGGCTGCTGATCGCATAGCTGAAGACTTTGATAATTATTTCCGGTTTTATCTGCAAGGCCTCGTTCACCATCTTGCGTGCAATTTCCAGCGACAAATCAAGTAATGACTGCGCTACTTGTTCATCCACCTGGTTGAGTGCGTCCTGCAAACTTTGCAGCAGCGCGTGAATTTGTGCCGCTTCGGCGCGTGCCTGCAGGATACCGGCGGCATAACCCGCTTCGTGCCCTTGTGCGAAACCTTCATCGTGCGCTTGTTGGCGGGTCTTTCCCATCTCGGCGGCGTTGATGATATGGACGTTTTTTTTTGTGCTGTCCTGATGCATGCCGCCGGAATGCGGATCGAACGAGGCCAATTCCCAGCGTTCAAAGGCCGTCTGTTGCTCTTTTGGAATGACGACGCTAGACATACGCCTCCTCACCTTTGCCGCCTAAAGCAATCTGACCTTCGTCGGATAAACGGCGCACGACTTTGAGGATTTCTTTCTGATTGGCTTCCACATCGCTGAGCTTGACCGGGCCTTTGGATTCGAGGTCCTCGCGCATCATTTCCGCAGCGCGTTGCGACATGTTCTTGAAAATCTTCTCGCGCAATTCCTCGTTGGCGCCTTTGAGGGCGATAATCAAGGATTCCGACTGGACTTCGCGAAGAATGAGCTGGATGCCGCGATCATCAATGTCCATGATGTTTTCAAAGACGAACATCTTGTCTTCGATTTTTTGCGCCAGATCGGGATCGTAACTGCGCACGTTTTCCATCATTTCCGCTTCCAGCGTGCTGCCCATGAAATTCAGGATTTCAGCGGCGGTAGCCACACCGCCTTGCAGGGTCTTTTTCCCGGTGCCGCCGCCGGACATCAGCTTGGACAGCACTTCATTGAGCTCGCGCAACGCAACAGGCTGCACGCCATCCAGCGTGGAAATGCGCAGCAGCACATCGTTACGGGTTCGATCGGTGAGCATTTTGAGGATTTCGGCGGCCTGGTCGGGTTCCAGGTGCACCAGGATGGTTGCGATGATCTGCGGGTGTTCGTTGCCGATCATTTCCGCCACCGCGCCAGGGTCCATCCATTTCAAACTTTCAATGCCGCTGGTGTCGCTGTTGTGCATGATGCGATCCAGCAGGCCGGCGGCCTTGTCATCTCCCAGCGCCTTGGTGAGCATGCTGCGGATGTAATCGCCGGAATCCATGCCGACGGTGGTCTTGCCGGATGCGGAAACCAGGAAATCCTGAAATACCTGCGCAATCTGATCGCGCCCGAGGTTTTTCAGCGCCATCATGGCCGAGCTGATTTTCTGCACTTCCTTGGGTTCGAGATATTTCAGCACTTCGGCGGCTTCACTTTCGCCGAGCGTCATCAGGAAGATCGCGCTTTTCTCGACGCCATCAGCCATTGTTGTTCACCCATTCCTTGACTACGCTGGCGACAATCTTTGGTTCCTGCTGGGCAATCTGTTTGGCTGTTTGCAGGCTTTGCTCATATGACGGGGCGGAGTGCGCATATTGCGCAGCAGCTCCTCCCGCGCCGCCTGCGGGCGCTCCCCCTTCCGGTGCGGCTGCAAGCTCGTCCGTGCCGCCCGGCGGGATGAGCAAGGTGCTGAATGCCGGTTTGATGATGCGGAATATCACGAAGAATATGGCTGCGGCAATCACCAGATACTTGAGCAAGTCCTTTGCCAGTTCGATCATGCCGGGCCGTTTCCAGAGCGGCAACTCCTCAACGGTTTCCTTTTGCTCGGTAAAGGCCGCAACCTGCACATTCAGGCTGTCGCCGCGATTCTGATCGAAGCCCATGGCTTCCTTGGCCAGATTGTTGATCTGCTCTTTTTCGGCGTCGCTCAAAGGCTTGTCGCTGCTTTTTCCCTTGTCGTCGATTACCTTGCGGTTGCCGTTCACCACTATCGCAACAGACAGGCGCTTGATGGAGCCAAACGGCTGCACGATATGGCGTATGGTGCGATCCACCTCGTAATTCACCGTAGAATTTTTTTGCAGGTTGGAGAGGCTGGCATTGTTTGCGGCGGCGGCCACGCCTGGCGCACCTGCGCCGGCAACGATCGGAGCAGCGGCCGGGGCCGGCGGTTGGTTGGTCAGCGCGCCCGGAATGCCGCCCGCACCTAATCCGGAGCCGTTCATCGCCTCGCTGCTTTGCTGGCTGCGAATCACGCTTTCAGCCGGATTCTGGTTCGGTTTGTAAATCTCAGCCGTCTGCTCGATGCGCGAGAAATCAATATCGGCGGTAACCTGTGCGCGTACATTGTTCGCGCCGAGCATGGGCGTCAATAAAGCTTCGATCCGCCTGATATAGCTCTGCTCGATTTGCTGCACATACTTGAGTTGATTGGCATCCAGACCATCGCCATTTGTGCCGTCATGGCTGGCGCTCAACAGGGTGCCGTTCTGGTCTACCACCGTTACATTCTTGGCGGACAATTCCGGCACACTGCTCGAGATCAGGTGAACGATCGCGCTGACCTGGGCGGAATCGAGCATTCGCCCGCCTTGCAGGCTGAGCACCACGGACGCGCTGGGCTTTTGCTGTTCCTTGACGAACACGCTGGGTTTGGGAATGGCCAGGTGAACGCGGGCGGCAGCTACCGCACCGATGCTTTGCACCGAGCGGGCCAGCTCACCTTCCAGCGCGCGCTGGTAATTGACCTGCTCGGCAAATTGGGTAATGCCGAACTTCTGGTTTTCCATCAGTTCAAAACCGGCGTTCCCCCCCTTGGGGAGCCCTTGTGAAGCCAGTTTAAGACGTGCCTCGTGGACCTGGTTGGACGCCACCAGCAACGCTCCGCCACCCTCGGCAAATTTGTAAGGGATGTTCATTTGCTGCAGCGACTCGATGATGGCCCCGCCATCGCGATCGGACAAGTTGCTGTACAGCACGCGGTAATCAGGCGTCTGTCCCCACATCCACACGCCGGCGATAAGCGCGAACAACGCCGCAATGCCAACTAACAACCCTATCATTTGCTGAAGGTTGAGTTGGTTCAACTGTTTTAGCGCCTTGTTTGTTTGTTCAGCCATGATGATCCGGAACCACACCAGAAACCCGCTCGGGTACGGAGTGCATTATCAGTGGCAGAAGTCTTTTTGAATGGCTGAATAAAGGGAAAAACCCGTGCCTTTTCGCTTAATGTGGATTGGGGTCTGTCGGGTATCGTGCCATCACTTGGAAAATGTCTTTGCACAAGAGGAAATATATGAATACACCGGCAGTGGACAACTTATTGGCGCAAATGCGCGTTGCGGCGGCGGCAGCGGGATTGCGCGAACCAGGCCAGGCAGCGCAGCCAGGAAAAGCGGATTTTTCCGATGTGCTGAAATCGTCATTGGACGGAGTGGCGCAGGCTCAAGCCAGGTCGGAAGCCATGCAAAAAGCTTTTGTGCTGGGCGATGACCGGGTCAGCCTGAGCGACACCATGATTGCGATGCAGAAAGCCAGTATCAATTTCCAGACTACCGTTCAGGTGCGCAACAAATTTATACAGGCCTACAACGACATCATGAACATGCAGGTTTAATGTATAAACTCGCGTAGCGGTCCATTCGCTCCTCGCCCGCAAGGCCGTATAACCAGCGGTTTGGCTGTCGTTTTTTCACAGCATGGACGGATGGCCAGTTACATCAGAGGTTTGGGAAGATGGAAACGGGCGATGGTTATCGTAAATGACTTCTGGCAATTCATGAATTGCACCCTATGGTGTTCTGGCTTTGGCAGCACGCTGCATATTCATCACATAGCGTTGCAACAAAATGATGGACTGCCCATCAAGATCCTTGAATTCGCAGCCGGCGCGCTTTTGTTCATGACCCGAGGCCGATGTCAATATAACCAGGTTTCTTACCACTATCGTCCCGATGATCGTGCCTGCTTCCGGCAGATCGATCCGGCAATTTGGATAAGATTCGCCGGGAACGAGTTCTATATCGGACTCCGAGCAAGTCAGTCCAACGCCGCCGCAACTGATATCCATGATGATGATCTCGTGCGTTCGTTTTTTGGCAGGCTTTTCCACGGGAATGACACAGCGTAACGGCTCGCTTGCCGGAACCGCAAGCCGGTAATATTCGCGCCGCTGCAGCCGGTAAATGCTGTCAGGCAAGGGCAGATAAAAGGCGGGGTAACCTTGATACACCACGCTGCTGGCATGATTGGCGGTAAACTGTACCTTGACCTGTAAATGAGAGCTGACGAAAACCAGTTTACTGCTCGTGGCGATGCGCTGGTTGTCCGGGCCGCTCGGGCTTTGCTCAAGCCATAAGCCCGTGCTGTCAACACCCAGTAGCGTGGTCAGAATGAAGTCATCCGTATCGCCGGAATAAAGCGCGACGCGAGATGTCTTTTCGGCGATGTTTTGCAGGACAAATTCAATTTCCTTTTTTGAAGTGATGCGATGCCTGCCATCATCTTTACTGGTGAATATTTCAATTTTCAGGGAGATATCTTTTTCCATGCCAATGCCGTGCCTGTCAAATCGTTACGCATGATAACAAAACTATGGCCGGGCGATTGGCGGAACAGCAGGGGTATTTTCGTGTTCCAGGCGATATAACCAGGCGAGCAGTTCGGCCACGGCCAGATAAAGCTGAGGGGGTATTTCCTGGTCGAGCTCGACCTTCATCAGCAATCCGACCAAATCTTCGGACTCGTGGACAAAAATACCGTGCTGCCTGGCGCGCTCAATGATTGCCTGTGCGATCAGGCCATGCCCCTTGGCGACGACTTTCGGCGCGCCCTTGTTTTGACCGTAGGTCAGCGCGACGGCGATTTGTTGTGGTGTAGGGGTGGATTGCTTCATGACTTTTCCACTACAGTAGCGACCAACGGAATGTCAGCATCGGCAAGTGAATTCTTGAGCCTGGGCAGGTTTCGGTTGAACAGGTCAACAGTTGCCGGATCTGCCGCATGCAACGTCAGCCGCAGCCCGCTTTCAGCAAAGACCAGGCGGGCATGTACATCGCCCAATCCGGGTAAAGCCAATTCCATTTCAGTGCTCCACTGGCGTTCACTTTGTTGCTGGGTCTGTTGCTCCGGCTCACCCTGAATTTCCCACTGCATCTGCTGTCCCGGCCAGACTTGGCCCATCCACACCAGGTGATGGTGTTCGAGCGTGTGAAGTTGTTGCTGCACCAATGGCAACAATTCCTTGGCTATCGGAAGGGCGGTATCTCCGGCAGATTTCGCCATCAATGGGGTATCAGACTGCGATTGCGCCATGAAAACCTTGCCGGGCGATGCCTGTCCTGACCCTTCGGCTGCGCTCAGGACTAAAGGCGTTGTCGAAGCGGCCTGCTGTCCGGTGGGGGATAGCAGCAAACTTTTCCCCGTGAGCATATTTTGCGGTTCTTCCAACAATTGATTCGTGCTGCGCTCGCCACGAACCCACTGTGCCTGGTGCGATTCGTAAAACAAGCCGCTTTTACCGAGTGCATCACGCAATGCGCCAGCCAGCAGCATGGTATCCGGCGCTTGTTCTCCGGCGTTCCAAACCGCCTTGTTGCCAAGTTGCTGAACAATTGGCCTTTCGAGCGGCAGCTCCGCAAGATTGGAAAGTATGCGTGCCGTGGCGCCGATCTGTTCCGGGGTGGAAAGCGGGTTGGTCGATGCGGCCATGCTGAAAGCGATTCGCGGCTGGGTTGCAATCACTTCAAGTTTTATTGTGTCGCCGCTCTGGATATTGCCCGGCAGGCGCATCTGGAGAGTTTGTCCGGCGACCTGAACCTTGAATATTCCTTCGCTTACTTTTGATTGAACGGATGCCTGCAATTGCTGCCCGGGTTCAAGCCTGGTAACCGGGTTTGGCGTATCGGCGGTAGCCCCGATCAGTGGCTTGCCTGAGCGGGAGAGTAACTGGAGCGCGCTGGTTACATTGGCGGGAAGCATCGTATGGCAATCACATTGATATTCTAATTAGCGTTACAAACAATAATTTCCGTAGGGTGCGTGGAACGCACCCTACGTTATTCTGCTCCTATTGCGAACCGAATAAACCCGCAGGGAAAATGGAATAATTACCCGCCGTAAGCGTGCTGCAAGCGTTGTTCCTGGCGGTTGCTTTGCATGATACGCTGCAACTGACCCATCCATACTTCGGTGTGATTGCGAATTTCGGCATCATCCGCCAGGATTTTCTTGATGAGTTGTATTTTACGTTGCCTGGCCGGCTCATCAAGCTTTGCAGTCGCGTCTGCCGGTTTCATGGCGGCGACCTGTTGGCTGCATTGCTGTTCGATGCTGACCAGCTTGTCCCATTCGCCCTGCGCGGCCGCTTCACGCATCTGACCGGTCAGGGCAGACAGCGATTCATAATTGGCAACGACTTGATAAGAGCTCATTGGTTACCTTCTTCCATAGGCCAGTTGCACATTAGATGCGGACCTTTGCTGTGACGTAGCTTGCGCGGCATTGGGGCGGATGCTTTCCCAAGCCTCTTTCAGATCGGTTAACAGACGTGCTACCTCATTCAGGGCGGCCATATCGTTTTTCAAGTTGGCAGCGGCCAGGCGTGTGCACATATATTCGTACAGCGCAGACAGATTCTGCGCCAATGGGCCGCCCACTTTTTTATCCAGGCTGGCGCTCAGGCCTTCATCAATAATCGTAATGGCTTTTGAAATTGCCACACCCTTGGCGGGGTTGTCCTTGCGCGCAATGCCATTCTTGGCGTTGGCAACCGCCAGTAACGCGCCTTGATAGAGCATCGAAATCAGTTTGTGCGGGTCGGCAGAGACAACACTGGATTCGACTCCAACTTTTGCGTAGGCTTTGGTGGCTGTGGCCGCGTTCATGATCATTCTCCCGGATTATAGTTTGGCAAGTTGCTGGGTTAGATAGATGCTGGTTTGGTTCATGTTGGTTAGCATGCCGTCCAGCGCGGTAAATTGGGCGCGGTAGCGTTTTTCCACGCCGATCAAACGGGTTTCCAGATCACTGCGGCGCTTGCCGATATCCTTGATGGTGCTGTTAATGCCGTTGGTGGCGCTAGTGAGAGGCCCATCGCCGGCAAGCATGGAAGCCGACCATTTGCTCAGTGTGCTGGCGTAGCCTTGCGAGTAATTCAATGTGCCGCGCGCACCGGTTGTCCCGTCGTTGATGAGGATACTCAACCCCTGCGGATCGCCGTTGGCCGCGCTTAAAATTTGGCCAGAGCCGGTCGCGCTTGCGCCGCCGATTGAACCAGCCACATCCACACCGTTGTCCTGCGTGGGGATGCCCAGCAGGTCTGTCGCGCCATTGCCGCCGGTGATGGTAACGCTGGATGATGAGCCATACTGGGTCGAGGTGATGGTGAGCACGCCGGTAGTCTGGGTAACCGCGACCGAGATTCCTGCATTGGCCAGCGCGGTTACGCTGTTGAGCCTGGACTGCAACTCGGCAGCCAGTGTCGTTGCGGTATATGACGGGTTGGCGGTCAATACCACTGATGCGCTGATCCCGTTTACCGAGAAGCTCAGTGCGTCATTCACCCCCGCCTGGATATTGGTGACAGCAGCGCTTCCTCCACTGAGCTTGCCTTGGGTCGCGATCTGCGTGATGTTCACCGCATAACTGCCTGCCTTGGTCGCGGTAGTGGCATTGTTGAAACTGACCAGGCTATCGGTTGCCTTGCCAACCGAAGTGAACAGGCTGGCGACATCGCTGAAATTGCTGGCAATCGCGCTATCCAGTTTGGCTTGATTAAGCGCCAGAGAGCCGTCCCTTTGCGCAGTGATGCCGATATCGGCGAGCGTGGTCAGCGCACCCGAGGCGCCGGCGACCGGCGTGCTTAACATGCCGCGCAGTTGCGCTTGCAAGGTGCGCACCGTGCTGTCGCCCTGCAGAGTGGCCGCTTGTTTGGTGGATGAGTCGTAGGCAGACACATTCTTGAGTGTCGCCGCGAGATCGTTGTACGCCTTTACAAAACTGGAAATAGAGCTGATGATTCCTGCGGTATCGCGCGCCACGGTAAGATTGGCGGTGGCGGCTTCCTTGTTCAGCGTGAAGGTGACGCCCTGGATCACATCGGAGACGGTGTTGGAAGTCTTGCTAACTGAAATCCCGTTTACCTTGAACACGGCATTTTGAGCGGTGACGGTTTGGTTCAAATGCTGGGCGGCTGCCAGTCCGGCAGGGTCATGCGCCATCAGGGCATCTATGGTCCCGTCTCCGCCGCTGGTAGTGATTTTGAGGCTGTTGCTCACGCCATTATTGTCCGAGGCCAGCACGAGACGGTAAGGTGCAGCAGTGCCATCGTTGACGATGGTGGCGGTCACGCCGATCCTGGCGGAGTTGATCGCGTCGCGGATGCCTTGCAATGAATTGTTGCTGCTGTCTATGGTGATACTCTTGGTGCCACTGCCGTTTGATGCGAAGGTTGCGCCGCTGTAAACGCCGGCGGTCAACGTCCCACCGCTGATGGCGCCGAAATCGAAAGTAACCGTAGTCGCAACACCATCGCTGATGGCGGCGGTGCTGCTGGTTTGCCCGGTAGCAACCAGTTTTTGCGCCTGAGACAGGCTGGTTACATCCAGAGAATAAGTGCCTGCCACCGCAATACTGGTGGCAGAGGCAGAAACAACGGTGGCGTCAGAAGGCGTGGCCTTGAGCGTATTGAACTTGCCCGGGCTGTTCAACCCTTGCAGGGCGGATTGAAAACCGGACACGGCTCCTTTGACGCTGCCGAAAGCGGAGAGCTTGGCTTGGTAGCTAGCCTCCCTGGTGTTGAGCTTGGCGATCGGCTGGCGTTCGACTGTCATCAGCTGAGTGACGATGCTGTTCACATCAAGACTCGATGTGCCTGTCGCCGTTGTTGAAGTCGTAGCCATGATCTTGCTAAGCTTTTTGTTTTAACAACAAACCTTTTTGGATGTTTTCTATAGCGCGGGAAATCGCCAATGCCTCTTCCGAGGGGAATTGGCGGATCACATCGCCGGTTTCAGAATCTACCAGTTTGACAATAGATTTTTTAGTGTCCGTGTCCACGGTAAATTCCAGATTCTTGTTCGACTGCTTCATTACCTTGTTGATGTTGCCCACTACATTTTGTAGCTGTGTAGCAGATGGTTGCTGTTCGGCCACCTGTTTTGCTGCAGCCTGCTCAAATACAACACCAGGCTTGACTTCAACATTTGAGCGGGCGGTAACAACGGCACCGGGTTCACCATCGCTGGTGAACCTGGCAGGCTGTGGAGCTTGAGCCATGTTGCTGGTATTTTGGATGAGCATTTCGCCTCTCCCTTATCTCAAAATCCCAGCCGGATCTTCTCGGCTGGGGTTGTCACCTTGCCTGTTAACGCAACAGAGTCAATACGTTTTGTGGCAATTGGTTCGCTTGCGCCAACATCGCCGTACCTGCTTGCTGCAATATCTGGTTACGGGTCAGTTGCGAAGTTTCAGCCGCAAAGTCGGTATCCATGATGCGGCTGCGTGATGCAGTCAGGTTTTCCGACGTGGTTTGCAGACTGGTCACAACCGATGCGAAACGGTTCTGATAAGCGCCAAGCGAGGCGCGTGAACTGTTTATTGTGGTGATCGCACCGTCAAGGACAGCCAACGCACTGGTAGCGGCGGCGGCGGTCAGCACGTTCATCGAAGAGATGCTGGACACTGACGATACGGTAGTCGGCGCCGTAGTGGCTCTGGTAAAGCCATCAGTACCAACCGCAGCAGCAGCTACACCACCGCCGATCACGATACCTGCCGCGTTGGTGCTGTTAAGCGTGACTGTGGCATGAGTAGCTACAGCGGCGACTGGACCTACAACGTCTCCGGTAGTCAAACCAAAGGCCGCTAATGCAGCTGCAGCAGTGGTCGTGCCCGTTGCCAGCAAACTGATGTCACGCCCATCTGCCGCCGTCAAAGTAACAGCGCCAGTGGTTGCATTTGCTGTTGCCGTTACGCCAGTCTGGTTGCTCACCGAATTGACCGCTGCCGCGACGTTGGCGCCTTGACCGGTGGCCTGGCCACCCGCAGCAATCGCACCGACCGAGATGCCATTTATGGTGAAACTGTTGGCGGCAGTGAAGGCGGTAAATACTGACGCTGCCGCACCAGCGACAGTGGTTGCATTCGCTGTTGCAGTGACCCCGGAACTTCCAGAAATGGCATTGATGGCCGCGGCTATCGAGTATCCGCTGCCGGTGCTCTGGCCCGGCAAGGCTCCAGCCACTGACGCACCAACCTGGAATCCGTTCAAGGTCAGGTAACCGGCAGTCAATGCGGCTGTTGGCGCTGCTGAAGTTACCGTAGCCGAAGTTGTCGCTCCGGCGCTGCCCAATGCGGTGGTGCGTGCGCTGGCAATCGAGCTGATATCGATCCGGTCGTTTGCAGTAGCGCCAGCACCGACGTGGAAAGTTTGCGCAGTGAACGTGCCATCCAGCAGCTTCGTACCGTTGAATGAGGAGTTTTGCGCCACACGGTCAATTTCTGCAGCCAGCGATTGCACTTCAGCGTCAAGCGAAGCGCGATCTGATACAGAATTGGTGGCGTTGGCCGATTGCACCGCCAGGTCACGCATCCGCTGCAAATTGATGCCGATCTGCGCCAGATCACCTTCAGCCGTCTGCGCCAGAGAGATACCATCGTTAGCGTTACGCGAGGCTTGATTGTTGCCGTTGATTTGTGAGGTCATCCGGCTGGCAATCGCCATCCCCGCTGCGTCGTCCTTGGCGCTGTTGATGCGCAGGCCGGAAGACAAACGCTGCAAAGAGGTTTGCAGCGCGCTTTGCGAGCTGTTCAGGTTGCGTTGGGCATTCAGGGACGCAATGTTGGTATTAATGAATTGAGGCATTTTGGTTCTCCTTTACTGGGTTTGTTATCCGGCCTGATTGCCGTTCACATTGGTTAGCCTTTGCTGCCGGGCTCATTAACCGCCGTTATTCCAGTTATCGGAAGGAGCGGGGAAAACTTTAGAAGCATTTTTAAAATTTTCGTTTGATGTGTTTTCCACGGTGCTTTTCAACAATCCGTCATTGGGCCATTACCACGCGGTTCTTGCCGGCTTTCTTGGCTTGATACATCGCCTTGTCGGCGCGACCGATGACATCTTCCTGCGATTCTTCCGCTGCGCGCAGCGCCACGCCTGCGCTGAAGGTGACCAGGACACGTTCGTTTTCATGCAGGAAGAATTTCCTGGTGAGTTCGCGTTGCAGGCGTTCGATGGTCGCGGCGGCCTCTTCAATGCCGATACCCGGCAGGACGATGACAAATTCCTCGCCGCCGTAGCGCGCTACCGAGTCGCTGGGGCGCAGCGCTTCTTTAATGATGTTGCTCAGGTGAATGAGCGCCTGATCGCCGGCGTAATGACCGAGTGTGTCGTTGAGGCGTTTGAAGTCGTCGATGTCGAGCAGCGCGATGCAAATGGGCGTCTGGCTGCGGTCCGCGCGCGTGGCCTCGCGTTCGAAGGCTTCGTCCAGGCCGCGCCGGTTGAGCGCGCCGGTGAGCTGGTCTTCGCGCACCAATTCGCTGACCTGCGAGAGCTCCTGTTCAAGTTTTCTGATTTTGGCTTCGGACTCCTGCACCTGTTTGCGGGTGTCAGCCAATTCTTCGTGCGAGCGCAACGCGCTGGCCTGGATGATGCGCGTATCCTGCATGATGTCGTCCAGCAGGTGGCTTAACTCGACAAGGTTGCTTGATTTGCTGATCTTTTTGCTGTAGCCCTCGATCTTGTGATGGTAGTCGCCGGTGCTTTCGGTGATTTCCCCCAGCCGGTCAATAAAGGTGGTCATCAGGCTCTTGAGCGTGGTCTTGGCGTCGCTCAGGCTTTGCTTGAGCATGCCCTGCTTGATGATGGCATCGCGCAGGCTGCGCTCGGCATCGGCGATGGCACGCCTGTCAATCGGGTTGGTGATGATATCCTGCAGGATGACGATTTGTCCGTGCAGCCATTCTTCGTTCTCGACCATTTCGCCGATGTTCTCCACCAGCAGGCGCAACAGGCGCACCAGGCCTTCGTGAATTTTGGCCTTGTCGCCGCCGCGCAGTTCGGCCTTTATCCAGAATTGGCGCAGTTGTTTGGCCAGCACGATGACTTGCTCGTGCGTTTTGATGCCGCGCACCTGCCGGGCGAGGGCTTGCACTTCCTGCGCCAGTTCCGGTTGCGCGCTGAGTATGCTTTCCAGCGTTTGCGCCAGCAATTCAGAAAGTTTGCCGAGTATTCCGGTATCGCCGCCAAGTGTGCCGGCAGAAGCCGTCAATGCCGCAGACGATTCTGTCTTCTGTCCTCTGATAGAACTACTAGCCATTCGACTAGGCTGGCAAACAGCGCCAGCCAAGTCGCTGGTTATGCCATCTGTCATCCGGCTAGCCTGGCGCAGTCGCGC
>JACREA010000086.1 GCA_016218465.1 Nitrosomonadales bacterium
GCCAATGCACCACATCACCTTGCACCATGGCTTGAGGCAGTTTTTTTTAGCAGGCGGCGGATCGTCTCGCGGCTGATCGAGCCGATATCCGCCCGCTCCTGTGCTGCCTGTTCCAGCAATTCGAGCGTCCAGCGCCGGGTTCCCGCTGGTGGCTCCGAGCAGGCCAAGGCGGCAATCTGCGCCTCAACGTCTGTGTCGTACTCTCGGGGCTTGCCTGAACGTGCGACATCGCACACCGCGTATTCGACGCCACCCTCCAGATATGCGCTTCGCGTCCGCCAGATCGCGGTTCGACCGACGCCGAGAACTTCCATGATCTGGGCTTCGGGTATCCCGCGATCAAGGGCGGACAGGATATGCGCCCGATTGACTTCCCGGGCATGGCGCAAACCCTTGGCACGATATGATTCGATCAACTCGCGATCCTCGCCGGTAAGATGCAGTTCGGTCTGGCGCATGGCAGGCTCCTCATCATGGGGTGGGCATGCGACAGTATAATACATGTTTCGTTATTTATGCGTTATAATACTAGTGACATTGGAACGATTGTGAATATTATCGTTGTCTACACATCAGAGCCGGACATGCGGCGGTGCAAGCGCCAATGTTGGCTTATAGATCCGGCACGAGATAAAGCTGTTTGTGTTTGGCTTGTCGAAACGTGAATCATTTCAAAGCGTTAGGCTGGATCAGTGGTGGCGAATGTGATTTTTATTTGTACCCGATCGGCAGATTTACTTATGCGCCCTGTCAGGCAAATACTGACAACAAAATTTCCCCGATTCCCTACACCAAAATCAGGCATACGCTGATAGCACTTGTTGTGTGCCAGGAATAATATTCACGCCGTAACTTAAAGGACATGAACATCTGTATTACAAGGATGCAGGTTCTTGATAAACCCGTCCATGGCACGACGGCATTTAATGAGATTAAATAGGAGGATTTAAAATGTCACACAAAATACTAGTGGTAGATGATGAAGAGGAGGTTCGCAAGACGATTCGCCTCCAACTCAAAGGAACTGGCCTGGAAGTCGTAGAAGCAGAGGATGGAAAAAAAGGAATCGAAATGCTTGATTCCGAGAATGCTCTCACAATGGATGCGATCCTCTGTGATGTGCGGATGCCCAAAGTCAACGGTGTTGATGCTATTTCATACTTCCGGCGTGAGTACCCGTCAATCCCGGTCATTGTGTTGACCGGTTATCCCGACGTCAAGCTTGCAGTGGATTTTATGAAGGAAGGCGTTGTTGAATATCTCGTCAAACCGGTTGAAAAAAGCAAACTGGTTGACGTGATTACGAACGCTATCAGCCATCGGACTTTGGTCGGTGGTGCACATGCTGGAATCTGAAATGTAAACCGATCAGCGCTGATTTCATTTTCGATCAGCGCTGATTTTCTTTTCAGTCACTCTCAGCCGGGTTATTGCACGACTAACGTACCTGAGCGGCAAGCACATCAGGTCAAGTTTTGTTGCTTTGCCACAAAACCACAAGTAAGGTGCAGCATCCGCGAGAGGCTGATTGGCCTGCTTGTTACGTTGCACAAGCGCCGCATATCATCCTAATAAAATCTCCACGCGGATAACATTTCCCATCTCAGCAACACCCGTTAACCGCTACTCTCATAAAACCATAAAACCCGATACAGTTAGCTCAGAAACCGTAGTCCGTTTTCGATGACAGCGTCTTTTCGGCAGCGCAGGCCTTGATGCCGCGCAATATTTCCTCTGCTTTTAAAAAATTGCTTTTGGTATGTTCGATTTTAATGAGCAGTTCAAACAACATCCGCCAACTACCCCGATAACACTTATACTTCTCTCTGTGAAAGATTTTGCATATCCCCCTTGGAATTACCGCCACGATTTCGATCCTGCCATGAGCAAAATGTCCCTGGACCGCATCCAGCAATCGCAAGGTTTCAGCTCTGACTTCCCGGTCATTCGCTGGAGCGAAGCAGGAGAAGAAAAATCTGCCCGCTGGCGCTCGGAAAGCGGCACGCCGCCGCCCAAGCGCGTGGTGATCGCCGATGATCGCATGACCGCCGATGCCGCTTACCGTCAGGCCTGCGAGGGCGCCGCATTGCTGTGGCGGGGTGATTTTCAAAACGCGCGTTAACTACTGCAGGCTATGGTACGGCGCGCATATGAAAAGCCGCGCGAACGAAAAAACAAAAAGCTCCCGGCTACACCCGCCGAAGCTTTTCATCTGCATCGTCAGGCACAATCGCAACGCGCCCGCACCCTGGGCATGCTACTGATCCCGTTCAACGCAGACCACAGCATCCCCTTACGTCGCGCACCCGATGTGCGCATGGCTTGTGAAGAAGTTTATGGGACAGCAACAGAGTCCTACATCGCATCATTGCGAGGACTGCAGGGAGTAATCGGCGCGCACGAATGGCGAAAAAATGGCGTGGAGATTCCTGTGCTGAGTGCGCGCATTCATCCGCATTACGGCGTATTCGCACCGATACGCAGCGAATACATCGGGCTGGTGAATGAAGCTCCGTTACCTGCGATTATCGGAACCCAGTCCGTGGCATTTGATATCGGAACAGGTACAGGCGTGCTGGCCGCCGTGCTGGCGCGTCGCGGCATCAAACGGATCGTCGCCACCGATCAGGATCAGCGTGCACTGAACTGTGCGCGCGAAAATTTGACGCGGCTGGGCTTGGCTGCACAGGTTGACGTAATGCAAGCAAGCCTGTTTCCTGAAGGGCGCGCTTCGCTGATAGTGTGCAATCCGCCGTGGGTTCCGGCACGGCCAAGCTCACCGTTGGAGCACGCCGTATTTGACCCGGAAAGCCGCATGTTGCGGGGATTCCTTAATGGGCTGGCCGCACATCTGGAACCGGGTGGCGAGGGCTGGCTGATCCTCTCCGATCTTGCCGAGCACCTGGGCCTGCGCACTCGCGCCGAGTTGCTTGCTGCTATTGATGCGGCGGGCTTAAAGGTCTTGGGTAAAATTGATGCGAAGCCCAATCACCCACGCGTTTCCGATACCAGCGATCCGCTACATGCGGCTCGCGCAGCAGAACTCACCTCGCTGTGGAGGCTTGCGGCAAAATAACCGCTAATTCCATTTCATGGACAATAGAGAAATATCGTAGAAACAGATAATTATCTACGATGCAGGATCCTTGCCCTCAGGGTCTTGTCAGGTTTTCCGTTCCGCGTATCATGGTCGCTTAACCACGCGAATATTGCATAAAATAATTTGAGCTTGGCCATTGAACCCGCCATATAATCAAACTGCCTAATGTCATAGTGACGTGGTGAGAGATCATGGCAAAGGTATGATTTCCAATAACGTGAAGGAGAGAAACATGTCACAGTTAATTATAGAACTTAAGAAAGAGCATGAGGTAATCGCAAATATTCTTGGCGAAGCTTCCAAGCTGGGAATAACCTCAAAAGAGGGGCAGATGAAGTTGATGGATGCAAAAAAGGGTCTTCTCGCCCATCTCAAGAAAGAGGATGATCAACTATATCCTGTTCTTAAAAAGGCTGCCCAAAATGACCAGAATCTGGGGCGCACCCTTGATTTCTACGCAAAGGATATGGAAGGAATATCGAAAGCTGCTGTAGCCTTTTTCAACAAATACGCTCAGGGCGGATCAGGAATGGAGTTTGCAAAAGACATTGGTGGTCTTTTTTCAACCCTTAAATCCAGGATTCGCAAAGAAGAGGATGTGCTGTACAAAGAATACGACAGGTTGAATCCTTGAAGTTAAGCGAGGACAGCCCAAGCTAACCAGGCTTTTCCGAATGGCTTGTTTTGAGCCTCGCAGCTCGCGTTTGGCATCCCGCCGCACTTGGTGATCGGCCAGTTATTTAAAGATCGAAGACATCTTCCCGGTCTTCATCGATGTGTCTGGCCGATGCATTTGTCAGAATAGCGTATCGGCGGTACTGAGCCGAATTTCTCATAGTAATCGCGTGCGAGTGGCCAGAGTGAAACAAAATATATCCGTCTGCAATGCCGCGTCGGTATCGAGCTATGTTCACCTAAACCCTCGCGAGTGCTTGCAACACCGCCTTGAGCAACTGCCAACAGCGTGCTACCGATGCGATCTCGACCCGCTCTCCGGGCGCGTGCGCGCCACGGATGTCGGGGCCGAAGGAGATCATGTCCAGATGCGGATGGCTCGCAGCGAGCAGGCCGCATTCCAGTCCGGCATGAATCACTTGCAGGCTGGCAGGCTGGCCGAATTGCGTGGTGTAGACCTGCTGGCACAGCGCGAGCAGCTTCGAGGACGGGTTCGGCGTCCAGCCCGGATATGCGCCGTCCTTCCATGCGCGCAGGGCGTAACTGGCGGCACGTGAGATTAGTTTGTCGGCCAGTTCGTTGGCGCGTGCGTCATGCAGCGAGCGCACCTTGAACGTTGCTTTGAACGTTGCTTTGAACGCGCCTTGCTCAAGTGCGACCACGCCGAGATTGCTCGAGGTGTCGGTCACGCCGGGGAAAGCATCGCTGATGCGCGCGACACCACTTGCGGTTGTGTCCAGGAAAGCGAGCAGGCGTTCCTGCTCCACGCGCGAAATGGAGGTGTCGGGCGGCATATCGTCATGCCGGCAAAGGAACGATACGTTCGCATCGGACTCCGCATAGCGCTGCCGCCATGAGGTATGGCGGTGCCGCACCCACTCATCGATACTCGCCGCCACTGCGATGGGCAGCACACAGGTCGCGAACGCTTCGCGCGGAATCGCGTTGCGAGCAGTACCTCCTTTCATCTCGATCAGGCGCAGGTCTGTGTGCGCGGACAGATCGCGCAGCGCCTCCGCCAACAGCTTGATTGCATTGCCGCGCACGAGATGGATGTCGATGCCTGAATGGCCGCCGCGCAGCCCGGACACTTCAAACCGCAGGAGCGCATAGTCCGGCGGCACATCTTGCTGTTCGCAGTCTTGGCGCACCTCTACATCCACGCCGCCCGCGCAGCCGAGATAGAAATGCCCCCACTCCTCGGTGTCCAGGTTGATCAGCGTCTTGCCTTGCAACGTGCGGGGCGCCAGCCCTCGCGCGCCGCCCATGCCGGATTCCTCGTTGATGGTGAGCAGCACCTCCAGCGGCGGATGGGTCAGGCCCGGCTCCTCCAGCGCAGCCAGCGCGAGCGCAACACCGATGCCGTTGTCCGCGCCCAGCGTGGTATCCTTCGCCACCACCCAGCCCTCGCACACCACCGCGTTGATCGGATCGTGCTCGAAATCGTGCTGTGTGCCGGAATTGGCCTGGCACACCATGTCGAGATGGCCTTGCAGGATCACGCCGGGCATTGCTTCGCAGCCGGGGCTGGCGTGTTTTTTCAGGATCAGGTTGCCTGCATGATCGACGACGGACTGGATGCTGCGCGCCTGCGCCCAGCCGATCAGATGTTCGCGCAGCGCGGCCTCGTGATACGAGGGATGCGGTATCGCGCACAGCGTGGCGAAGTGCGCCCAGACAGAGCGCGGTTGCAGGTTTTCGAAAGGGGATGGCATGTTAATGACTGGTCGGCGTGTATCGTATCGGAAATTTTGCATGGTGCAATAAGCATAACGCATCGCACCGGGTGTTTTGATCGTTTTGATGTATATATGCGGCGCAATGCCCGTTGCCCTTCGGCTTCTCTCAGGGCAGGATTATTGCGCCATGCGCTGGCTACCCCCGATTATTCAGGGTTCCGCGAAAACCAGTCCAGCGCGCGGTTTGCATTCTGTGGGTTGATATCAGCTTGGGAGAAGAAAAACCTCGTGCCAACTGCGAAGAAGAAAAATGCTGGCAGGAAAACCGCCGCGTGGATTTTGCACATAGTCTGAATTAAACAGCGTAGAGCAAAACCATATTCTTTGTAACTGGCTGCGGTGCCAGCGACGGCTGTTTGGAAAAACGCTGCGAGCGCAGCCCCTCAGCGCAAAAACTTGTCGGCCAACTCGTACAGGCTGATGACGATTTCAAAGACGATCAGCCCGATCACATACCATTCAAGCTTGTGCAGTTGCTTGTTGTCCCACACGTCGGCCAGGGTCTGCGCCGTATCCGAGATCAGTCCCAATTTACGATCCAGCGCCGATTGCCGTTCCTTCAGCTCGAACTCATCTTCCAGGCTGGCATACAGCCCTTCAAGATGCGGGAAATCCCACAGCGTTTCCGGCTTGTCCCCGATCTCGGCGCGCCCCACCATGCGATGCTCGATCAGCAGCATATGGCCGATCTTGGACAGCAGCTTTTTGGAACCGGCGCTCACTTCGCCATGCGTGGCCAGCTCCTGCGCCAGCGGCTCGATCTTGTCGAACTCCCCGGCGACTTTTTTTTCGTAGAGCGTGAGCACCAGATTCTTGCTCAATGCATCGGCAACGACCTGCAATTTTTCCAGCGAAATCTCATCCAGCGAAACTGCGCCGCTTTGCACGCCGATGCTGTTCATGCCGGAGTGGATTTCCAGTTCTTCGATCTCCGGTGTCGAGTAGGGGTTGGTCAACATCGATTTGAGGGAATCAATGAAACGGACTTCATCCAGGCTCTTCACCCCGAACAGCACCACCACTCCGTAGCGGAACAACACCGCAATGCCGCCGTCCGCATCCACTTCCAGCGTCAACGGTGTGGTGGCAAGGCAATCACTGATCTTGAACAGCTTCAAGTCCAGCCGGTCGCCCAGCAACAGCGCACGTGCTTTCAAGTCTTGGCGATTTTTTAGTTTGAGTTCCATGTGATAGAGATTATTTTTAAATCGTGATCCGTTCCTGATAATACTAGAACTAGAAACAAATCATTCAGACCCCAGTAATTTAATCACTCTAATCCCTATAGTTTATACAGAATAGAACCGCAATAGTGGGCTTGTATAAAAGAGATAGCCTGATATATTGAACACATTGCTTTTCAAGAGATGACAAAGGGGGGGATATGCTCGATGAAAAACAGAAAATTAACCAGATCATCAGCCTGAGCCAGGAAATTGCCAGGGTAAACGACATTGATATTCTCCTGGAGCACATCCTCACTGTGTCATGTCAATTTGCCAACGCTGATGCCGGCTCCATATATATCATGGAGGGAAGCTACCTGAAATTCAGCCACACCTTGAACAATACCTTGCGGAAGAGGCTGCAACCGGGACAGAAGCTAATCTATTCCACCTTCACGACACCTGTCGATAACGAATCAATCTGCGGCTACGTGGCAGGTACAGGCGAGATGCTTAATATCCCGGATGTCTATGAGCTCGAGGAGAATGTCACTTACGCATTCAACAAAAGCTATGACGATATTTCCCAATATCGCACGAAGTCGATGCTGACTTTCCCGATGAAGAACCTCCAGGGGCAAGTTATTGGCGTGCTCCAGCTAATAAATTCAATGGATGAAAGCGGGAACATCATCCCTTTTTCAAAAGATGATGAACAATACATTGTCCACTTCGCCAACAACGCGGCCATTGCCATAGAAAGAGCCAAGCTTACCAGGGACATCATCCTCAGGATGATCAGCATGGCGGAGCTCAGGGATCCAAAAGAGACCGGCGCCCATGTAAACAGGGTGGCCGGATATGCCGTTGAGATATACGAGGTATGGGCAAGCCGCCGCGGTGTATCCGGAGTTGAGATTGCAAAGAACAAGGACATACTGAGGATTGCCGCCATGCTTCATGATGTTGGCAAGGTGGCCATCTCGGATATGATCCTTAAAAAACCGGCCCGCCTCGATCCTGCTGAATACGAAATCATGAAGACTCACACATATCTGGGCGCAAAACTCTTTGCCGTATCCCACTCCGATTTTGACGAGGCCGCAGCCCAGGTGGCGCTCTCCCACCATGAACGCTGGGACGGAAACGGCTATCCGGGGTACATCAACGTCATGACCGGCCAGTGCCTCCCGGGTTATGAAACCAGCGACGGCAAAGCCATTGGCCGCAAAGGCGAAGAGATACCACCATTCGGAAGACTTGTGGCAATAGCGGATGTATATGATGCCCTGTCATCCCAACGTGTTTACAAGGAGCCATGGGGTCAAGAGGATGTTCTGGAGGAATTAAGGAATGGCAGGGGAAAACAATTTGACCCGGAAATGATAGATGCCTTCTTTATAGCCCTCGACTCGATCATTGCCATTGGAAAGAGGTATGTTTGACTCTGCAGATCAGTCAGCGGTGCCTTACTTCAAGGGTGGATAGGCATTTTCTATTAGCGTTTTGAAACCAGCGCTAAACCAGCGACCGGCATGTGGTGCGCCCGGCATTGCGCCAGTCATCTGGCCACCAGAATCCGGAGCAATATAAGCGGGATCGCAGAATCGGTCGAAGCTTTTAGCGGGATCATCCGGATCAATGACGCCAGCCATAGCTACACCATCAGAATCACCCGGTGGTTTTGCCCATACATAAGCATCAATACCTGGCACAGGAGCCGCCCTTGGGCGCTCGCCGATACCGCTCGGCTGGTTACACCACAAACCACGGTTAACACGGCGGTCGATTCTTGATTGATCGACAAAAGCATCAACATTGGTACTGGTTGATAAAGCCCTGGGGCGCTTTGCTCCACCCCAGCCATTACGAGAAGTATCAACCAACATGCCGATGGTGGGCGGGAAGCCCAAAGAAATCATTTTCGTTTGGAAAGCCCGGACATAAGCCAACTCACCATAACGGGAATTCCACCCGTAGAACCTGGCTTGGCGTACTTGAGTGCTTCCATTGCTACCAGGCATTGCACTCATGGAGAGCTCATCAAGGAACGGCTCGCTCAGCGGCGTGTAGTTAGCGGTGTTGGAGATAAAACCTGCAACACTGTTTACGCCATTGGCAGTACCTTTAATGGCATCAGCAATGAAGGCAGCGGATTTGTTCAGGTTTTCATCCCAACCCAGCCAGCCCGAGTGGCCAATATCCACATAACTGTAAACGTTGGAAATCGGGTAGAGCGAGTTCAGGGTAAATTGCGTTGCTTCTACATAGCCCCCCGCGCCTGCCGCTTCCTGGCATTTTGGAACACTGGTGTTGGTCACCAGGTTGGGCAGTGAATCGGGTTCAATGATGGCGATAATTCGCAGATCCTTGTATTTAACATCGGACAGGATTTTCACCAGCGGGGTGATATATTCATTTTTGTAACGATTAAAGCCGTCTTTCGAAATCAACAACTCGCCGCTGGACGCCAGGGCGTTACAGTCACGATTGGGCAGATCGTAAATAACGATTTCAATCAGGTTGGCCTTTTGCGAAATCGCCTTATCCAGATGTGCCGCCAAACCCCAGGTAGCACCATCGGTTGGAGCAATCGCGCCAATGTGATCAAGCCATACCGCCGTACTGTAATTGGCTATCAAAGAACCATCGGGCTCTTTTAATACGTTTTCCCGCCATTTTGGATTTACGTACCAGGTTGCGTCCACAAATGGGTTGCGTATGCGTTGTTTCGATGAAACACTGTTTGAAGAAACACCTGCTGCCTGAGTTTGACTCGCTGCGATGCCCAAGGCGAGAAAGGCCGCC
>JACREA010000087.1 GCA_016218465.1 Nitrosomonadales bacterium
ATGTTGGTCGGCAGGTGAGTGATGCGCACTGCGGAGTCGGTCTTGTTGATGTGCTGGCCGCCCGCGCCGCTGGCGCGGTAGGTATCGACGCGCAGGTCGGACGGATTGATCTCCACTTCGATGGATTCGTCCACTTCGGGATAGACAAACACGCTGGAGAACGAGGTGTGGCGGCGATTGCCGGAATCGAACGGCGACTTGCGCACCAGCCGGTGCACGCCCGTTTCGGTGCGCAGATGCCCGTAGGCATAGTCGCCGATCACTTTGATGGTTGCGCCTTTTATGCCGGCAACCTCGCCATCTGATTGTTCCAGTACTTCGACCTGAAATCCCTTGCGTTCGCAGTAGCGCAGATACATGCGCAGCAGCATCGACGCCCAGTCCTGAGCTTCGGTACCGCCCGAGCCGGACTGGATATCGAGGAAGCAGTTGTTCGGGTCCATCGGGTGAGCGAACATGCGGCGGAATTCCATCGCCGCGACGCGCTTCTCGATGTCCTGGATGTCGGCGGCAGTGCCTTGCAGGCTTTCGTCGTCGTTTTCCGCCTTGGCCATCTCAAACAGCTCGGCGGCATCGGAAAGATTCTGCTGAATCTGCCTGAGGCCAAGCACCACGCCTTCCAGCATCTTGCGCTCGCGCCCCAGCTCCTGAGCGCGTTTGGCGTCCTGCCAGATGGCGGGGTCTTCGGCGAGCTGCGATACTTCGGTCAGGCGATCCTGCTTGGTATCGAAGTCAAAGATACCTCCGCAATTCCGCGCTGCGCAGACCTAAATCCTGCAACTGATTGGCGAGAGAATTGAGTTGTTCGGCTTCCATGATGTTGTCGCTAATTTCTAAAGGGCGCGATTATACCTGCCTTGGGCAAGTCGAAGCGAGTAGCGGCTATGAGTTATATTTTTTCGCGCTGCCGCGCACCTTGTCCGCCGGGTATTTCATCGCGTTTTTCTCCAGCTTGCGCAGCGCGGCCTCCAGCAGGTCCACATCAAGCTTGTCGGAGAGGCGCACCAGGTACAGCAGAATATCGGCCAGCTCTTCGGCAACGGCTGGTTTGACTTCAGCGGAGAGGCTGCCCGTTTGCGCCTCCGTCAGCCACTGAAAATGCTCCATCAGCTCGGCGACTTCCACCATCAGCGCCATGCTCAGGTTCTTCGGCGAATGAAACTGGTCCCAGTCGCGCGCCTCGGCGAACGCGCGCAACTTGTCGCGCAACAACAGCAGATCGGAAGGGTTGGGCATGGCATGTCTCCGGTGGGTAGTGGATATTGGCGGCTATTGTAATACGCGACCGGGCGGGGCATCATGCGTATGGCAAAAAACACCAAATCCAGATTATTTTGCTAACCGTAAACAGAAAGAACGCATACGATGAACGAATACATTTTCTTCGATACCAGATTGCGCGACAAATTTGCCGATCACGCAAAAGCTCTTGGAGTGGAATGCGAGCTGCGCGATGACACCATGGGCTTGGTCGTTGCTGTGCCCGAAGATATCAATGACGATCTGGTTGACGAACTAGAGGATCATTATGACGAGTTGCAGGAAGAACAGTCTGACTTGATGTCTCTGTCGGAAGGCGGCCTCAAGAAGCTGGCGGGATTCCAGCTCGTGCTGCCGGACGGACAGACAAGCACCGTGGCATTGCAGCCGGATATGGCCAAACGCCTGCTTTCCTGCTTCAGCTTCGATGAAATACAGGTGCTGTTCGACGCCGTTGCACGCAGCGCGCTTGATCCAAAAAACAGACCGCTATGCGAAATCTTGAGAGCTGAAAAAGCGTAGGTTTCGGGATAAACCAGAGGCACACCTTCGGTGCTCAGTTGATTCACGCAGTTGATTGAAGATAATTCGGGAGGAGCCTATATGCAAATCCTCATCACTGGCGGCACCGGCCTGATCGGCAAGCAGCTTTGCAAAGCCTTGCTCGCGGAAGGCCATGAGTTGACGGTACTCAGCCGCAAACCTTCATCCGTCCCTGCCAAATGCGGCGCAGGGGTTCATGCGATGGCGGCACTTGGCGAGTGGCATCCCGGAAAGACTTTCGATGCGGTCATCAATCTTGCGGGTGAGCCGATTGTCGATGCGCCCTGGACGAAAGCACGCAAACAGGTTTTGTGGAACAGCCGCGTCACCCTCACGCAGGAGCTGGTGAAACATATTGCTACTGCCGGGCGCAAGCCAGCCGTATTGCTAAGCGGCTCGGCGGTGGGTTATTACGGCAATCGCGGCGATGAAGAGATGTACGAGGCGGCGGATGCGGGAAAGGATTTTCCCGCGCGGCTCTGCAAAGCGTGGGAAGACGCGGCGCATGCCGCTGAACAAGCCGGGGTGCGGGTGTGCCTGCTGCGCACCGGTTTGATATTGAGTAACAAAGGCGGCTTGCTCGGGCGCATGGTGCCGCCGTTCAAGCTCGGCCTGGGGGCACGGCTCGGCGACGGAAAACAGTGGATGAGCTGGGTACATATCGACGACTATGTGGCAATGGTGCTCAGATTGCTGCACGATAGCTTTGCCAGCGGAGACCAAGCCAGCTTGGATCGGGCCAGCGGGCCATACAACATGACCGCGCCACAACCAGCCACCAATGCGGAATTCACCGCCGCTCTCGCGAAAGCGCTGCACCGCCCGGCGCTATTCGCGGCTCCGGCGTCGCTGCTGAAAATGGCGATGGGCGAACGCGCCTGCCTGGTGCTCGAAGGTCAAAAAGTATTGCCGGGCAAGATCACTGCTGCCGGTTATCGATTTCAATATCCCAATCTGGACGCTGCACTGGGCAACTTGTTTGGCAAGTAGCCTTCCCGCGTTCCCTGATGTCTCGAGGAAAGACAATGCTACGCATGTTCCAGTTCCTGTCTGACGAAAAAGCGGCTGACATTCGAAGAAGAGTGATTGTCATGTACGGCGCGCTCATTTCGTTCAATCTTGCCGCATGGGCATTTAGGGGTGGGGTCACACATTTCTTTAAGTGGTGGCGATATTTTTTTCAAAAAATTGAGGAAAATCGGCTTGGCCTTTTTTTTCGAGCGGTATTCATAAATGATAGACTGCACATTGCCTCGAACAGGCAACAACAAACAACACCTCTTCGCTTTTTTATGAAAAGGCTCGGCCATGAAGTTAACAGCGCGTCAAATCGTTCCCCTCCTATTCGTACTGGCATCGGGTCAAGCATTTGCTGGCGATAGTTCGGGAGGCTCTACTTTGCTTGGCTGGATACTATTCATAGCAGTTATAGCATATGTGGTGAGTCAAATGCGTGCCGGTTTTAATGAAGAAGAAGCAGCCGTTAAAGAAAATGAAAAGAATGCAGAATTTGCGGTAAGCGCCGAAAAACGAATCACAGAAATTATTACCAAACACCTTCCGACGTTGGCAATCAAGCATCAGCAGGCCATTACCCAAGATAGTTACGGAGTTGTGGATGTGTCCGGCTGGGATAAAGAAATAGATTATTTTATTGATAAAGTTCTCTGGCCTGAGGTGGGTGCTTATTTGGGCGGCACTGACCTTGGACGTAGTTTGGATGCAATATTGGCGGAACTGGATAAGATAAACGCGCCAAACGCTGGCAAAACTCCTCAGGCAACGATAGATAAATTGAATGCTGAAATTGATTTAATAAAACGGAAAAATACGGAAAGAATAAGTGAGACAGCGATACTCATAAATAATCTTGTTACGAAGTATCGCATTAGTGAAATAGAAAACGCCACCACTGCAATTGACGTTGATAAATTAGACCCGATACAGTTCGAGCATTACTGCGCTGAGGTTTTACGAGGGCATGGGTGGACTGCCCGGGTAACACAAGCGTCTGGGGATCAGGGGATTGATGTAATTGCCCAACTTGGCAATGTTAAAGCCGTCCTTCAATGTAAAAAATACTCTCAGCCTGTTGGCAATGCCGCTGTCCAAGAGATTTTTGCCGGGAAACAGCATGAACAAGCTCATGTGGCGGTAGTGGTGAGCAAT
>JACREA010000088.1 GCA_016218465.1 Nitrosomonadales bacterium
CACCCCCGGCGACGACTATGCAGCGATGCGCCAAGCGTTGACTCGCCGTTACCAGAAGCTTGCCGAAGACGGACCGGAGGAGGAGGGTGTCAAACAAGATTTGATGCGCCCTGATTTAGTCCTGATCGACGGCGGGCTGGGGCAGTTGCATATCGCTATGGATGTGATGCATGAATTGGGGTTGAATGAACTGGCATTGGTTGGTGTAGCCAAGGGTGAGGAACGCAAGGCTGGGCTGGAACAACTGATTTTCCCTGACGGCACGGCAAAACAGTTGCGCAGCGATGATCCGGCGCTGCATCTGATCCAGCAAATCCGTGACGAAGCGCATCGTTTCGCCATCACTGGACACCGCGCCAAGCGCGGCAAGGCGCGCACCGCTTCCAGCCTGGAGGAAATCAGCGGGATAGGGGACAAGCGGCGGCGCAGCTTGCTGACACACTTCGGTGGACTGCGGGAGGTGGCGCAAGCCAGTGTCGAGCAACTCAGTCAAGTAGAAGGAATCAGTAAATCGCTTGCTGAAGCGATTTACCGGCAACTCCATTGAGAAATTATCAATATTTTGTTGCCGAAAAGATTTATCAGCAGCTACACTAGCTTCATGCCGTTCAACATCCCAAATCTGATCACATGGCTGCGAATCCTGCTCATCCCGGTATTCGTCACGGTTTTTTATTTATCCAACGAGACGATTGATCTGCACCTGAAGAATTTGGCTGCCACTGCCGTGTTTTTGCTGGCATCGATCACGGATTGGCTGGATGGCTATCTGGCTCGAAAGCTGGATCAATACTCCGCTTTCGGGGCATTTCTTGACCCGGTGGCAGATAAATTGATGGTTGCCGCTGCGCTAATTGTTTTGGGCAAGCTGGGACGCGCCGCCGCGATCATTGCCTTTATCATCATCGGGCGTGAAATCACGATCTCCGCCCTGCGGGAATGGATGGCCAAGCTTGGGGAAAGCAAGAGTATTGCAGTATCCATGCTGGGAAAGATCAAAACCACTTTCCAGATGGTTGCGATATCAATGCTGTTGTACCACGAACGCTTGCTGGGTATTGATTGCCAGGTGATTGGCTCGTTGTTGCTGTATCTTGCAGCGCTGCTGACGCTATGGTCGATGGGCTACTATCTGATGCTGGCATCGCCAAAACTAAAAAAACACCTAAACTAAATTGATTTTCAAGTTTGCGTCTGTATAATGCGCAGCCTTCGGGGTGTAGCGTAGCCTGGTAGCGCGCCTGCTTTGGGAGCAGGATGTCGGGAGTTCGAATCTCTCCACCCCGACCAGGTTTATAAGTCGTTAAATTGGCTAAGAAAAGAATTGTGCCCGTAGCTCAACCGGATAGAGCACCAGCCTTCTAAGCTGGGGGTTACAGGTTCGATTCCTGTCGGGCACGCCAGTGTCTGTCAGCAAACAGTTCAATGGTGGCTGTAGCTCAGTTGGTAGAGTCCTGGATTGTGATTCCAGTTGTCGTGGGTTCGAGTCCCATCAGCCACCCCAGTGTTTATAATGCCAAATCAGGCATTCATCCTCCTCTGTGCTACCCTCAATAGGCGAATTGCAGTATTTCGCCAATCACAATATCTTGCCGGATAAAAAACGCTCGGAAAGTTTCCGAGCGTCAATGGGGATGCTCTTTGTGATTTCATCATTGAGCAGGAAATCATGCAAAAAGGGAGACCGAAGTCTCCCCTGTTTTTGCTTCATGCTTCACAAATACAATTTACCAGGAAGCTTCCAGCATCAAGGTGGTCAAGTGATTGCCATTCGGCTGAGGGGTAGAGTACAAAGTGCCGCTGTAGACACTGTGATTCAGGTGTATTTCTGCGTTTTGAGATATGTTGTATACGAAGGTCAAGGTCGTTGCGTTATCGGTTGGGTTGTCACCGACGATGCCCTGTGCACCTGTTTTACCACCGCTATTGGCACGACGATAAGCAGCACCTATGTGCAGGGTGTATTGAATCAAGCTGTATTCGGCGCCGATGGTCCATGCTTTCCGGTCATTGACACGATACAGGCTGGGGTCGGCTGGACCGACCGGGTTGTTGCCATTGGCAGAACTGTTGGCCACGTTGAGTATGTTCGGTTGAGCAGCGGTGCCGGCCGGCGCTTTAGCCCAAGTGGCATATATACCTATATCCCTGCCGTCGATCTGCCCAAAAGCCTGGAAGTCGAACGCCTTGGCACGAGTGTCGACCGGCACCAGCTTGGGTAACAGCAGATCCGATGCGTAGTTAGCGCCGCTCCAAAATTGGGCTCCAATATGCATTGACCAATCACCCTTGGTTGCGGTGCTTACGGTAGGTGTCGCGGCAATACGCAAGTAGTTGGAGCGAAGAGTTTGGGCAGCTCCGGAGCGTGCCATGAAGGCGGGCGCCCAGCGGCTGAGGTTGATGTAACCCATGTCGTTTTGCCCTACGAAAGCTACGCCGGTTGCGGCGCCATCAGTGCCAACGTATTGCTGTGCAGAAATCTCCTTACGGTGTTCCGCCCATCGCACGTTACGCACCGCGCCTGTGCTGGCTTGTTCATAGCCATAACTTGCACCCAGTGAATCAGTCAAGTATGGAATCGCTGACAGCTTGGCATTGTTGACAGAATACGCGGCAGGCAGCCTGAATCCGGAAATCAATTTGGTGGCAGCGGTATTTCCTTCAAAAAAGAAACCGACGTTTTCCGCTATTCGCCCACCGAAAAACAGGCTGAATTCTTCTGGTACTTGCCATTGGCCGCTGTTGGTTGTGTCACCGGGAATAGTATCCGTATTTGCACCATTGGATTTTTGGTATCGAGCTTTTAACCTCATTGATGCGTTAAGGGTATTAGGAATGGACAGACGGTCTCCTTCCACCTTGCCCTGTGTGCCCATCATTGGGTAACCAGCGGCCTTAAATGCTTGCCCAAAACCGTTAAGGATTGGTACATGTTGTGCGTGGCAAGACTGACAGGTCAAGTTGGTTTGGCGTGAAAAGGACGGAATAGCAGACGCCGCTGGCACAAATACGGCTGTTGCCAATGCGACCGCCAGAGAGAAAATGACTTTTTTCATTGATGCTCTTCTACTTGCAAAATAATTTATAAAAATATTTGGCGTTACTAAACTTTGGGAAGTCGTATTACTTGTTTAATTATCACCACCTTAAAAAACTACCACAATTTAAGAACTTTATAGCAGTGCAGAAGGCCTGTCAAAAATTTGGATGGCAAACCTTGTGTTTCTCGCCAGCGGTCAAATATATCTTGCTTCAAAAGCAGGCTTTTCTGTCTTAAATCTGTCTTATTGAAATGCGCATAATGTATAGCGCGTCATGCCGCCAGCCCTTTGTTTATGCGGGTTTCCGAGCGAGTGGAAAGAATTTCCAGCGCGCGAAACTGTACCGAGTTTTGCCATATTCATCATTTTCCGATCTCCTGTCAAAGTGATTTTTGAATTCATACCGCCCTCAATTCCGCCTTTGGTCGCCCTCGCGTGGGCTTCTGTTGCCGCTTCAACACCGGCCCACGCGTACCGATGATGAAGCGGTAAGGGTAGGCCACCTCCCAATATCCGTTGTCGAGCCTGCGGCCTTCCAAACGCTTCGCAGTGAGCAGCGAACGAATGCGCCGAGGCGTGACGCTCCAATCCTTCGCAACAAACGACACAGGCACATAACGACTTTCCCAGTGCAGCGCGCCAGGTAAAGCAGGCACCTTTCCAGAATCAACCTCGCGAACTTCCCGTGCACGCCAGTTGCCGCGCTTGGGCTGCGGCTTGACCTTGCACCATCCGGAAGGCGGAGCGCGCCGCTGCGCGACACGCTCCGTCTTTTCGGGCGAAACAAAATCAACCGTGCTGCCGTCTTGCTGATCTTTCATCGTGTGCCTCCTATCAG
>JACREA010000091.1 GCA_016218465.1 Nitrosomonadales bacterium
CGAAGCATTCCTTGTGGTTTGGGCATTCCTGGCCAAGGCAGTTGTCTCGCGTAGAAGTCACCTGCATCCAGATCGGCGCGTTCTCCGGCACATCGGCCAAGCCGCCCTTGTCGCCCGAATCGCTGACCTTGGCGTATTGCTTGATCTTGCCCAGATGCTTGATGTCATCGCGTGTCTTGAACATCCCGTCCGATTCCGTGCGCGCCAGATGATAGTGGCACACATAATTCGAGCGCCCCTTGAGCAGTGCGACCGAAACCGGCGCCTTCAGCGCATCGCGCACCATCGGCAGGTCTTTCTGGAATAACTGGTCCTGCAGGTTCTTCGTGCCGGTCGAAATGATCACTTTGCCGCCTGCGAGCAGTGCGGGAACCAGATAGGCGAAAGTCTTGCCGGTGCCGGTGCCAGCCTCGACCACCAGAATTGCGTTGTCGCGAATCGCCTCGGCAACAGCCAACGCCATCTCGCGCTGCTGCGCGCGTGGACGGAACGATGCGACTTCAGCGGCAAGCGGGCTTTGTTCGGAGAAAAAACGTTCGACTTCGGCGGACACGATAAATGGTGGGGAAAAATTTACAGCTGCGATGGTATCCGAAAGTGGCTTACACTGCGATTTTGTCGTGATTTTGTTGTGCGCTATTGTGCCAATTTGCTCTACAATTCGGCCAACACAGGAGATCAGTCCATGAAAACAAACCTGCTGGATCGCATCACCATCGAACCCGGGAAGTGTGGCGGTCGCCCTTGCATTCGCGGTATGCGAATTCGCGTCAACGACATTCTTGAAATGCTGGGCGACGAAGTAGAGATGAGCGAGATTCTTGCCGATTTCCCCGACCTTGAGCGAGACGATATTCTTGCCTGCCTGCAATTTGCGGCGCGAAGGTCTGATATCGTCCGGCTTGCCGCGTGAAATTCTGGATAGATGCCCAACTCCCGCCGCTTCTGGCGGAATGGCTTTCCACCCGATTCGATGTAGAGGCTTTTCCCGTTCGGGCATTGGGACTGCGCGATGCAACCGACGCGGCAATATTCCAGGCAGCCCAGCAGCAAGGCATCGTCATTATCAGCAAAGACAGCGACTTTGTAGAGTTGGTCTCCCGTTACGGGTCACCGCCACAATTGATATGGGTGACATGCGGGAACGTCACCAACCGACAGTTGCAAATCGTATTCAATAAAACTTTTGCCGAATCGCTGGAGCTGCTGGCGGCAGGGCAGGTGATGGTTGAGATTGGCTGATTGCAAAACAGTCCTGATGATTGTTGGGTTACGCACGCACGTGTGCGTGCTCAACAATACTTGGGGTTGAAGGCTAAGGAGATAACCATGAAATGCCCAATTTGCAAGCATGGCAGCACACACAAAGGTTATGTAGCCGTCACCTTGGAACGGGATGGCGCAAAGCAACCAGGGTCAGCATCGAAATTCCCTTGTAACAGGGTAGCTCGGTAGAATTTATTAATGCGCATCGCCGCGACTGGCGACGAACGGTGGTTTAGCCCACCAGATCAGCGTGACGAGTGACAGCATCAGCAGGGCGGAGAGAGTCAGAATCCGGTCGGTGGCGAGCGGGTAGGATTCGATGTTAATCATCCGGTCCAGAAAGCCAAGTGCAACATTGTCCGGCATGCCGAGCCGGTGCAACCGGTCCAGGTAATCATTTGCCACAGGATTGTAGGGGTGGATATTTTCCACGAGTCTGGCGTGGTATCCGGACGCCTCGCTGGTCCATAGCCAGGTGGTTATCGCAGTGCCGAAACTGGCGCCCAGGTTGCGCATGAAGTTGGTGAGGCCGGAGGCCGCCGCAATCCTTCCGGGAGGCAAGCCGGACAGGCCGATGGTGACCAGCGGCAGGAAGAAGCAGGCGATGCCGACGCCCATGAACAGGCGGCTTAACGCCACCGACCAATAGTCGATATCCGGAGTGAACTGCGCACTCCACAGGCCCACCAGCGCAAACACAATGAAGCCGAATGTCGCGATGCCGCGCGCATCGACGCGGTTGATGTTCGCACCGATGATCGGCCCCAGCACGAACGCCAGCACTCCGCCGAAGGCCACGGTCTTGCCTGCCCACAGCGACGTGTAACCCTGGAAGGTCTGTAGCCACAGCGGAACGATGACAACCACGCCGAAGAATGCCATCGAGCCGAACAGCAGGCATACCGTTCCCACCAGGAAATTACGCTCTATGAACAGGCGCAAATCGACCAACGGGGCGGGGTCATACAATTCCCAGACCACAAACATCAACAGTGCGACGGCTGCCGTTATTGCAAGGGTGACGATGGTGGCGGACTCGAACCAGTCAAGCTCGTTGCCCTTGTCGAGCAGAATTTGCAGGGAGCCGATGCCGATGATCAGCAACGTCAGTCCGGCCCAGTCCATTTTTTGATCCCGCTTGCCGGGTTGATGCGCGTCGCGATGTCCCAGCATCAGAGACACGGAAATGCCGACCAGCAGACCGACCGGCAGGTTGATCAGGAATATCCAGTGCCACGAGGTGTTGTCTGTCAGCCAGCCGCCAGTCAGCGGCCCGGCGATCGGCGCGATCACCGTCGTCATCGCCCATATGCCCAACGCCATGCCGCGCCGGTGCGGCGGGTAAATTGCGGTGAGCAGCGTTTGCGACAGCGGGATCATCGATGCGCCGAACACCCCTTGCAATACCCGCGCCGCAAGAATCATCGGGAAGCTGAATGATATCGCGCACAGCATCGAAGCCAGGGTGAACAGCAGTGTAGCGGAGACGAAGCTGCGCACAGCGCCGAACCGTCCCGCAAGAAATCCCGCCAGCGGCAGCATGATGGCTTCGGCCACCGAATAGGAGGTGATGATCCAGGTGCCCTGCGTCGGGCTGACCGCGAAATCGCCGGCCATCGTGGGCACGGCAACATTGACGATGGTCAGGTCAAGGATGTTCATGAACGAACCCAGGCCGAGCGCCAGCGTCGCCAGGACTAACTTGATGCCGCTGAGCGGGGCGGGTTGGGCGGAGTTCATTTGGTTTTATATGAAATACAGTGGGCAATCAAATTTCGCGATCACGCGGAAGAAGTAAATCCGTTCGCCCTGACCCTTCGGCAGGCTCAGGGCTAAAGGCATCAGCAGGAAGCGGGGAATCCGTTCGCCCTGAGCTTGTCGAAGGGTGAACGGATTTGCTTTGAGCCAGGCGAGAAACCTCCGTCCAGTCTCCGCGCATCATGGCTTCTTTCTTCTTGCGGCTCCAGCCCTTTATTTGCATCTCGGCAGACAGGGCTTCTTCCCGTGTAACGCACTCCTGCGACCAAATAAGTTCAACTGGATGGCGTGTTGCGGTATAGCCGTCGCATTCTCCGGACTGATACTGTGCCATACGCATTTCAAGATTGTCAGTGTGCCCGGTGTAATAGCTATCATCGGCACAGCGAAGGATGTAAACCCAAAACATTTCGTTTGTCCTTTTGAGTGAACCCGTTCACCCTTCGACAGGCTCAGGGCGAACGGCTATTGGTTTGCTGGGACATCCAGCCAAGTTCAACTCTGAGTTGAACAGAGCCATTCGCGGTTTACTTCCGCCCCAGATTGTCGGCGATGATTTGCGCCACGCGCGCATCGGCTGCCTTGATATCCTGTGTGTAGATCGAAGTGCTGGCGATCGCTGTGGCGTTGGGCAACATTGTCAGCGCCGCGCCGCTGCGGTCATGCGTGTCGATAGTCGCGTCCATGGATAACCCGATGCGCAGCGGGTGTTCCTGCAATTCTTTCGCATCCAGCGCGATGCGCACCGGCAGGCGCTGCACGATCTTGACCCAGTTGCCGGTGGCATTTTGCGCGGGCAGCAGGGCGAAGGCGGAGCCGGTACCCGGGGCCAGACCAATGACGCGGCCGTGAAATACGATCGAGTTGCCGTAAAAATCGGAAGTCACCCTCACCGGCTGCCCGATGCGCACATCGCGCAATTGGGTCTCCTTGAAATTGGCATCCAGCCATACCTTGTCGAGCGGCACGAGCGCCATCAGCGAATCGCCGGGCTTAACCCGTTCGCCGATTTGCATCAGGCGTTTTGCCACTTGCCCGCTGACCGGCGCGATTACCCGGGTACGCGCCAGCGCGAGCGCAGCCTCGCGTACCCGCACTGCGGCGCTGCGCACATTGGGATGATTTTCCAGGGAAGTGTTGTCCACACGCGCGCTGGAAACGCTGGCCTGATCCACGGTCTGGTTGATCGCGGCGCTGCTGGCCTGTATCGCGCTCAGTGCCGCATCGCGTTGTGCCTTTGCAGCATCCCGCGTGGTTTGAGCGATCTGCAAGCTTTCCGCCGAAATAAAATTCTGCTTGACCAGTGTTTCGCGGCGCTTGAATTCGGCCTCGGCTTGCGTTAATGCCGCATCGCTGCGGGCCAACTCAGCCTGGGCGCGCGCCAAGTCGGCGCGACGCTGGGCGATCAGCTGCAAATTGCCTCGGCTGATCGCATACAGGCCGCGCACTTCGCGGACCGCTGCAGCCAGCGCGGCTACAGCACTGTCCAGTTGCAGGCGGGCATCGCTGTCGTCCAGTTGTACCAGTATCTGGCCTTCGGTCACGGCTTGCGTGGTGTCGGCTTGAATGGAAACCACCGAGCCGCCGGTAAGCGGCATCACCGCAACAACATTGCCGCCGATATAAGCATCATCGGTGTTGCTGTACCATCGTCCGGAAAAAAACCACCACAAAAAAACGGCCAGCAGGACAACCAGCACCAGCGCGCCAATGCGCAGCAGGACGCCTTTCCGTTTGTCAGGATTTGCAGGAGTGGCTATTGCGGCTTGATCGGTCATGGGCATTTAAGAAGCCGGAAGTAAGAGTATTATTGTACTGGTTTTGCCATTCCGGAATAGTACGGTATGGTGAAAAATGGAATTTGCGGGTTCTTGGTATCAGGGCAATAAGTCTCGGCTTCGAATATCTTTTGCGAAAGGATGTGCAGCGATGACGAAAAAAAACTTCCCTTTATCCCGAGTTTACCGCCTGCTTGAGCCGGGTCCCGTTGTATTGGTGACCACCGCGCGCAAGGGCAAGGCGAACATCATGACCATGTCGTGGCAGACGATGATGGAGTTCGAACCTCCACTGGTAGGCTGCGTGATCAGCGGACGAAACTACAGCTTCGATGCGTTGCTGGCGACGAAAGAATGCGTGCTCAATATTCCGGCGGCGAATCTGGCGAAGCAGGTAGTGGGCGTCGGCAACTGCTCGGGGAAAAAGGTGGACAAGTTCAGGAAATTCAAGCTGACGCCGCTGCCCGCCTCGCAGGTGGCGCCGCCGCTGATCGCTGAGTGCTTCGCCAATCTCGAATGCAGAGTGGTCGATACGCGGATGGTGAACAAGTACAACTTCTTCGTGCTGGAGGTGGTCAAGGCGTGGATTGACCCATCAATGAAAAATCCGCGTACGCTGCATCATCAGGGCAAGGGTGTTTTTAGCGTGGCAGGCGGCACGATCAAGCTGCCTTCCAAAATGAAGTAATCGTAATCATCCTGAAAAGTGCAGTTGACGGGTTTGTAGGTGC
>JACREA010000090.1 GCA_016218465.1 Nitrosomonadales bacterium
AAATGCGAAGCCGGCGTGCATCGCCAACACCATGATGCCGCCGAGCAGAATGAACAGCGTGTCACTGCCCGTTTTCAGGTTTTCCATTCCATATCCCTATTGTGAAATTAAATCTGATTTACAGCATGTAATATCTATTCTATCAACATCTGGAGCGTTGATTCATAGAGATTTTGAAATTTCCGGCGCAAGAACCTTACTGAAATGAGCGCCGGTTTGGTGCGATTCATTGCATCACGCGCCATTAGTGGTGCAGCCTTGCGCACGTTCACATGCCCCAGTTTGCGAGTGTTTTTTCCAGCAAGAGCAAGCCAACAATGGTTTTACTTTCATTGATCTTACCTAACCTTATCCATTCTATCGCCTCCGGCAAGGGCAACTCGAACACTTCCAGAAATTCCCCGTCATCCGGATTGCGCCCCTGATAAGTCAGGCCGCGCGCGATAAAATATTCCATGCGCTCATCGGCATAGCCAATGCACGGCCACACCGTGGTGAGGTGCGTCCACTCACTCGCCACATAGCCCGTCTCCTCCAGCAACTCACGTTGCGCGCACAACAGAATATCTTCGCCGTGGTCAATCTTTCCGGCAGGCAACTCGATGAACTCGCGTTGCAACGCATAGCGGAATTGCCGCTCCATCACCAGATTGCCGTTATCCAGCATCGCCAGCACCGCCACCGCGCCGAGATGCGTGATGTATTCGCGGCTACTCATCCTGCCATCAGGCATGCGCACATTATCCTTGCGCACTTGAATAAAATTACCGTCATACATCAGCTTGGTATCCAAGCGGGTTTCCTTCAAATCCATAGTTGATCCTGTTTTTGTGGTGTCTGCAATTTGCCCACCGTTATTTTATCAGCATGGGCGCACGTCTAGCCGTCTTTGCCTGCCCTACTCTTACCGCAGTGAGCGAATTTATTCCGGTCACGACCACAATAGCGTTTCTGCCGCACCTGCTGGATAATCTCGCGCAACGCGAGTTCCGCTCCGCCACCTTGAACAACGCCATACCATGACCGCACATTTCCGCCGCACCTTGATCGACCGCGCCACGCAACCATACCGCTCGGCAGGCCATTTCGCCTGGCATTTCGCCAGAGGCAAGCTGAGGGGAGACCCGGTATTCTTCGGACTGCTCGAACACGGCCTGATCCCCGACTGCGCACGCCTGATCGACCTGGGTTGCGGGCAAGGTTTGCTCGCCTCCTGGTTACTGGAAGCGCGCGCTTTATACGAATCCGGCAATTGGCCTGCACATTGGCCTGCCGCACCAAAGGTGGAAAACTTCTGGGGACTGGAGCTGATGTCCAAGGACGTAGACCGCGCCCGCACTGCACTCGGAGACCGCGCGCAATTCGAACTCGGCGACATCCGCACCGCCGACCTCGGACACACTGATGCAGCGATCATCCTCGACGTGCTGCATTACATCGGCTATGACGAGCAGGAAGATGTACTGCGCCGGGTACGCGCCGCACTGCCCACTGGCGGCACATTAATCACCCGTATCGGCGATGCCGCAGGCGGGCTGCCGTTTTATTTCAGTAACTGGGTAGATCGCGCGACGTTCCTGTTGCGCGGACATCGCTCATACAAAGTGTATTGCCGCACACTAAACGAGTGGCTGGAGATATTGAAACGCAACGGCTTCGAAGCCGCCCCGCTGCCGATGCACAAAGGCACACCATTCATCAGCGTGATGCTGGTGGCGAAAGCGATTTAACCAACAACCGCTTCAGCAATCCAGCCTTCCGCGCCGAATTCAATTCGGATAAAGTGCGCTTGATCCTCCTACTGCGTGGCGCAAAGTTAATCCGAACGCCCCCTTTTCCCGAAAACAAAAACATCGCGAACTTAGCCCATTCCGCTACACAGACCGCTTGATATATAACTTATAAAACACTTATACTTCGTTCCATGAACGATATCGAATGGTCAACCAAAGCTGCGCGGCAAATTCGCAAGATCGACGACAAGCGAAAGCGGCAAGGCCTCTTCGCCGAAGTGCAACAACTCGCACATTGGCCGGACTGCCCCGGCGATATCAAGCGGCTGCAAGGCCGTGACGACTATCGCCTTCGCGTGTGGGATTACCGGGTGATATTCGAGACTGACCAAAGCGGGAAACCGATCATCGTCACCATCATGCAAGTGGAGAAACGCAATGAACGCACCTACTAATATTCAAATCATCAAAGACACCAAAGGCAAACCCACCTTCGCCGTGATTCCCTACGCGGAGTATTTAAGCTTGACCAAGAACCGCGCGCCAACCATTCCCAACGCAGTCGTCGGCAAAGTCGTCAACAAAGACATGACGCCTATCCGCGCATGGCGTGAACACCTTGGGCTCACTCAATCGGAAGTTGCCCAACGTCTGGGTATTTCGCAAAGTGCCTATGCGCAGCAAGAGGCAAAGGGTAATTTGAGAAAAGCCACACGCGAGAAAATCGCCGAGGCATTGGGAATTGAACCGGAACAACTGGCGATTTAAATCGCGTTCAACGAGATAGGGTTTAACTCGGCTTGAAAAAACCGTGGGCGTCCCCGATTACTAAAACAATTCAATCCGCCCTCGCTGCGGATTTAATCCGAACCCGGCCCCTTTGATACTTGTTTAATTTTATTGACGCGGCAATGCATTTGCATTACCATGAGCACTCAATATTTCACTGGAGGGAGCACGCCATGGCTCA
>JACREA010000012.1 GCA_016218465.1 Nitrosomonadales bacterium
CTTTTTCGGGTTGGCGAGCCTCTGCGCGCCATCTATGCAATACGATGCGGCTCCGTCAAGACTTATGTGCTGACCGATGACGGACGGATGCAAATTACCGGATTCCACATTTCCGGCGAATTGCTCGGTTTGGGCACTATTGCCGCCATTCACTCCACCAGCGAAGCCAAAGTGCTTGAAACGACGATGGTGTGCGAAGTGCCTCTTGATGTGCTGGAAATGTATTGCGAGGAAACTCCATCCGTCCGTCAGCAGATGATCAAGATCATGAGTCATGAAATTCTCGACAATCAGGATCTGATGCTGTTGCTCGGGAAGAAGAATGCCGATGAGCGTTTGGCCACCTTCCTGCTGGGCATCTCCCGGCGCTTTCAGAAGCGCAATTATTCTCCCACCGAATTCAACCTGAGCATGTCCCGCAGCGACATCGGCAATTATCTCGGTATGGCCGAGGAAACCGTGTGCCGCGTATTCACTCGATTTCAGGATGATGGGCTGCTGACCACCGAAAGGCGGCAAGTGCAGATTCTCGATCTGGCCCGTCTCAAGGCTATCGCTCGCGGTTAACATACAACTCCCGTAGCGAGGCCGCGTCCCTCTCGCACGTTTGCGGCCAGTAGTCACATCAGTCGTTCCATCAGAGCCCGGAGAGAGGGGCGTGCATGGCTAATTCATTATCAGGAGCGGCATCTTTGCCATGCCCGTTAACCTGTCTGCTCCAACAGATTCCGACTTGTTTAATCGGATACGCAGATGTTGCGAAAATGCAGTTTGGTTGACGCACATCAGTGAATAGTTGCGTGTTTGCGGTTATGTTACAAAATATTGCGGCAAAGGCTGAATTTGCTGTTTTGTGGCGTATTTGTGGGGTTATTTAAAGATGCAATGAGGAAGTGTGTTATTTGTCTCGCGGTTGGAGGGAAAAATAACACATGTCATTAACTTGGTTCTGAGGGGGATACTGTGGAAGCGACTCAAGCGACACCGATTAAATATGATATGGAGGTGGTCCGATGGTTCACCATCGCGGCAGCTATCTACGCTGTGGTAGGCACGCTGATCGGCGTGTGGATCGCATCGGAGCTGGCGTGGCCGTTTATGAACTTCGATATTCCTTACATTACTTTTGGCCGTCTGCGTCCGCTGCATACCAATGCGGTGATTTTTGCGTTCGGCGGCTGTGTGTTGATGTCAACCGGTTACTACATGGTGCAGCGCACCGGTGCGACCAAACTGTGGAGCAATGGCTTGGCATGGTTCACCTTTTGGGGCTGGAATCTGATCATCGTATTGGCCGTGGTTACCTTGCCTTTAGGCATAACTCAAGGTAAGGAATATGCCGAACTGGCGTGGCCGATTGATATCATGATCGCGGTGGTTTGGCTATCGTTTGGTTTGAATCACATCATGACTGTAGCGATTCGAAAGACTTCGCACATCTATGTCTCCAACTGGTTCACGATGGGCATGATCGTGATGATCACTGACCTGCACGTCGTGAACAGCCTGGCTATCCCGGTCAGCCTGACCCAGTCCTACTCCATCTACTCCGGCGTGCAGGATGCGATGATCCAATGGTGGTATGGTCATAACGCGGTGGGTTTCTACCTGACCGGCGGTTTCCTGGGCATCATGTATTACTTTGTGCCCAAACAAGTGGGTCGTCCTGTGTTCTCTTATCGCCTTTCCGTATTGCACTTCTGGGCGCTGACCTTCGGCTACGTATGGCTGGGAGCTCACCATCTGCAATACACCGCGTTGCCTGACTGGACCGGCTCGCTGGGTGCTGCGGTTTCCCTGGCGATGATCATCCCGTCCTGGGGTGGCGCGATGAACGGCATGATGACGCTGTCCGGCGCTTGGGACAAGCTGCGTACCGACTACATCATGCGTTTCCTGGTGGTTTCCCTGGCGTTCTACGCGATGTCCACTTTTGAAGGCCCGGTGATGTCGATCAAGACCGTGAATGCCTTGTCGCATTACACAGACTGGACAGTGGGTCACGTGCACTCCGGTGCATTGGGCTGGGTGGCGATGGTTGGCTACGGCGCGATATACCACATGATCAAGAAGCTGTATGGCGTTGAGAAGATGTACTCCGAAAGCCTGGTAAATACGCATTTCTGGCTGGCAACTATCGGCACGGTGATTTACATCGTTGCGATGTGGGTATCCGGAATCATGCAGGGTTTGATGTGGCGTGATTACGACGAATACGGCGCCTTGACTCACACCTTTGTTGAGTCGGTTTCAGAGATGCATCCGTACTATGCTATGCGCGTTATCGGCGGGGTAATTTTCCATCTGGGTACGTGGATAGCGCTGTACAACATCGTCATGACGGTGCGCCAGGCAATTGCTGTGCGCGGAGTTAACGCCGTTCCTGCCAACGCATAAGGAGTGAAACATGTCTGATCACGACAAAATTTATTCAACCAAATTCCAGGACAAGATTGAGCGCAGCACCGTTCTGATGTTTGTAGTGACCGCCATCGCCGTGGCGATTGGCGGTATTGTGGAAATCGTGCCGTTGTTCTATTTACCGAACACCGCGATGAGTGGCGGGGACGGGACTTTCAACAGTACAGTCCATAAAGATGGGAAAGGCAATGTGGTTTCGATGGACAAGATTGTCTGGAATCCTGCCACGTCTGCGCACAAAACGCTGGAAGACTGGCAACCCGGCGATGGCGTGCGCCCCTACAAGCCGCTGGAACTGGCCGGGCGTGCAGTTTACATCCGCGAAGGCTGCTTCCTGTGCCACTCGCAGATGATCCGCCCATTCCGTGACGAGAAAGACCGCTATGGACATTACTCGATTGCGGAAGAGTCCATGTACGACCACACCTATCAATGGGGTTCCAAGCGCACCGGCCCGGATTTGGCGCGTGTTGGCGCCAAGTATTCGGACGAGTGGCATCGCCGCCATCTGAAATATCCGCGCGATGTGGTACCCGAGTCCGTCATGCCTAACTATTACTGGCTGGGTGATGAAAATCACAAGGTGGATGCAGCCGGGACCGTGCAAACCATGAAGGTGATGACCATGATGCCGTTCAATCCGGTACCCAAAACCGTTTATACAGAAGCCTATATCAATGGCGCGAAAGCGCAGTTGGATGGTAAGACCGATCTGGACGCGTTGATTGCTTTTCTGCAAGGCTTGGGCAATCACATCAAGTTCGAAGAAGGCGTGAATTACCGTGACTAAGTTATTGGGATACCTGGGCATGGACGTTGTCGTCATGTCCGCGAATGACTGGATCGGAGTGTTCTTTTCTCTGGTCGCATTTATCGGCATGGCGGCTGTTTATTTCATGGTATTCCGTCCGGCCAACAAAGACATGTTCGAGTCCCAACGCAGCATGGCGTTGGATGACGAAGGCCATATCAATATGGGAGAAAAAAGATGAGTGAAAAACACGATGTATCGGGTGCTCAGACAACCGGGCATGTATGGGATGATGACCTGGCGGACTTCACCAACCAGCCACCCAAGTGGTGGATGTTGGGTTTGACTGCCAGTGTGTTATTTTGTGTAGTGTACTTTTTGTACTATCCATCCATTCCGTTTGCCGGAACAGGTGGCTTTTCCAAGGGCATCGGCGGTTGGACGGCGATCAAGGAAATGGAAGCCGACAAGGGTGAAGTGGATGCGGTACGCGGCAAGTTTGAAGCCAAACTCAAGGACATGACACCGGCAGCTATTTTGGCCGACAAAGAGTTGACCGAGTATGTCACACGTTCCGGCAAGGTGTTGTTTGGTGATAACTGTGCGGCATGTCACGGCCAGAATGGCGCTGGCACCAAAGGGAAGGAGGGGCTGTTCGCGCCTATTTTGAATGATGATGATTGGCTGTATGGCGGCAAGATCGGCGACATCCATGCATCCATTGAAGGTGGCCACCAGAGCATGATGCTGGCACATAAGGACACCTTGTCCGCTGCCGAGATCGATACACTGGCAAATGCTGTTGCAAAGGGTCAGCCTACCTCCACGCCACTTTTTGCGGCAAAGGGATGTACGGTCTGTCACGGCGAAGATGGCAAGGGTATGCAAGCGATGGGTTCGGCCAACCTGACTGATAAAATATGGCGTTTTGACGGATCCCTAGAGGGCATTAAACGCACCATTACCTATGGCGTGAATTCCGGTGATCCGCAAACCCGCGTGGCAGTGATGCCCAGCTTTAAGGCAGCAGGCAAGCTGAGCGATGCCGAAATCAAAAAGTTGGCTGTGTATGTGTACAAGTTTGGTGGCGGTCAGGTTGACACGCCTGCCGCGCCAGCAGTATCTGACAAAGCAGCACCTGCGGCTGCCAAATAATTCTGTCCGGCTGTTTCGAACGATGAGGGGGAGAGTAAAATCTCCTCCTTTTTTATTTTATAAAAACGATGTCGGCGGATCAGCCCCGTGTATGGAGTAAACTTCAACCAGAGGTCGTTTTATCGATCCGGTGAAGGAAAGGATGAAATTAGAATCAGGCCAATCAGGAGCGAGAGCGTGAACAAAGAAACAGAGCAAAAGAAAGCCGGGTCGGTCACCGGAATTTATCAGGAGTTCGAGCATTGGAATGTGAACATGGGCGACAAGACCATTCACGCCAAACGTATGCCCGGTTTTTTCCGCACGATAAAGAACTACACCCAATTGTTCTATCTGCTGTTTTTCTTTGTTCCTTATCTTCGCTGGAACGGCAAACAGGCCATCCTGTTCGATATTGAACATCGCCAATTTCACTTTTTCAATCTGACCATATTGCCGCAGGACATCTGGATGTTGTCGCTGCTGCTGTTGTTGCTGGCGATGGCCTTGTTCGCCGTCACATCAGTCGCTTCAAGAGTGTGGTGCGGCTTTTTCTGCTTTCAGACTGCTTGGACCGATTGGTTCACCTGGCTGGAAGAAAAAATCGAGGGTGCCCCTCACGCCCGCCGCAAGCTGGACGCCGCTCCGTGGAGTCTGGATAAGATACGCAAAAAAACCATCAAACATTTTATCTGGATGGTGATTTCCCTGCTTACCGGCATTAGTTTTTCCGTCTGGTTTGTGGATGCATTTGATTACTGGAACAAGCTGGTGCATTTCCAGTTGCCGCTGGTCGGCTGGGTAGTGCTGATCATGTTTTTCCTGGGTACTTATATCCTCGCCGGTTTCATGCGTGAGCAGACCTGTTTCTGGCTTTGTCCCTACGCACGCATTCAGGGCGTCATGACGGATTCCCAAACGATATTGCCGGCCTATGATTCCAGGCGCGGCGAGCCGCGCGGCAAGCTGCACCGCGAAGCAGCCGAGGGAAGCATGGTATCAGGCGACTGCATCGATTGTTACCAGTGCGTGCAGGTATGCCCCACGGGCGTTGATATCCGCGATGGACAGCAATTGGGTTGTATCACATGCGGCCTTTGTCTGGACGCCTGTGATTCCATCATGGACAAGGTTGGCAAGCCGCGCGGGTTGATACGCTATGCTTCGTTGGACGAGTTGGAAGGCAAGCCTGTCAAGAAGATGTACCAGCACCCGCGCACGCTGGTGTATATCGGTATCATCCTGCTTGCTTTTGGCGGAATTGTGTATGGCCTGACACATCTGGGTTCGATGACGCTGAAAGTGATTCCGGAGCGCCAGCCATTGTTTGTGAGAATGAGTGACGGCTCGATCCAGAACAAATATGAATTCAAGGTGCTCAATAAAACCGACAAGGATCTTTTTGTGACAGTCACGGCGGAAGGAGGCGTGAAAGATCAAATGATTATTGGCGCAGAAAAGCCTTTGCTGACGCATCACGGACGCGGAACTTCCTTTACCATCTTCGTCAGGGCACCCGGCGAAAACATCAAAAGGGAGGTAACGCCGATAGAATTCCGTGTTCAGAGTGTTGAAGACCCGGTGATTGCCGCGGAATACAACACCAGATTCAACGGCCCCAAACCGTGATTAAATAAATTACTGAGGGAGGATGAAATGATTTCACAGGAAAACAAAAAAGGTCTGCGTAACCCCTGGATGCTCGGCATGATAGGGCTGATTATCCTGGTTCTCGGGGTGAATGGCGCCTTCATCTGGTTAGCCACGCACAACCGTTCGACATTGGTAGATATGGATTACAGCACGAAGGATCGCAAATCCAATGATGCTGTGGTAAGTGATCTGAGAGAACAAAAAGCGCTTGCCTGGAAAACTTCCATCAGGCAACCCAAGTCTCTCGTAATGGGTTCCCCTGCCGGATACGAAATCAGCGTGCTGGATCGGGAAGGTGTGCCGGTTAGTGGAACGATGGAGGTGGAGGCCTATCGCGCATCGGATGAGGGCAAGGATTTCACCACTGCTTTCAGGGAGGTGTCACCGGGAAACTATCAGGGCTATATCAGCTTCCCGCTTAAAGGCTACTGGGAGTTGCACATTCGCGTCAAACGCGGAAATGATGTATTTGAGGCTGGCACCAATAAATTCATGGTCGCGACCGCGCCGTGACATCAGGGAGCTTCTGGTAATTCAGAACCCGGACGTACCGATAGAATGGCCGGAGTTTTTTTAAATCAGGAATGTTTAAATGGAGCTAACGGAAATTGATGCATTGCGTGCCTATGCGCGAATGATGAATACGCTGGATGTATCACATATAGAGCCGTTGCTGGACGAAGATATTCGTTACTCATCGCAATGGATGATCGGAGAAATACCGTCGAAGCAGGAATTTCTTGATTACCTGAAATCCCAAATGCTTGAAATCAAGCAATCGGGTGTCCGGGCTTACGCCGAGATGGCAATGGTCTCGGCATGGGGTCATAACGAGTGTGTCGTCACTGCGCAGGGTGAAAAAGAAAATCTGATAGCCACTGTGTTTATCACGTTAAGGAATGGAAAAATCAGGCGCATCGACATGTGCGGCACGCCACACCCATCCGAAACCATGAGAAGCGGCGAGTATCCGGCGTGATGCTGAGGGATGCACCAGATTACAAATATGGATGAGGTATTTTAATCGGCGACCGGCATGAAACTCACCAGACATTTGCGAATTTACGGCTTGGTGCAAGGCGTCTATTTCCGCGATTCGCTGCAACAGCAGGCGGAAGCGCTCGAAGCCTCCGGATGGGTAAGGAATCGCCGCGACGGGTCGGTGGAAGCCATGCTTCAAGGCGAGGAGACTGCGGTCGAATCGCTGATTGCATGGTGCCGGGTCGGCAACGGCAGGGCGCAAGTGGAGCGGGTTGAAGTCGAGAGTGGTCAGGGGGAATTCACCGGTTTCGAGCGGCTCGATACGGTTTAGTTGTGTACCTTATGCCGGAGACAAAAATGGGAAGCAGGGGCACGGCGAGCCGTGCCCCTACCGCAGTTGAGCAAAGATTAGGGTGTCCAACGAACGAAGATAACCCGGATCACACGGTCTCTTGTAGGAGCGCAACCACTTCGAAAGGCTCAGGACAGGCTTCCTCCAGCCTGCGGTTGCTGTATTTGCAGGTGCGAATGAATTCGCACCTGCCAACCCGCCAACTATTTTTTCTGGGATGAATCTGAATAACGTTAACGGCACTGGCGATTGTTTTCACTGCGGCTTGCACATCGTTCCCGATGCGGACTATCGCGCGCGGATTGACGGTGCGGAGCGGCGGTTTTGCTGCTTCGGCTGCCAGTCGGTATGCAGCGCCATCTTTGAAGCCGGGTTACAAGGCTATTACCAGCGCACCCCGGAAGGCACACTGCTTGGTCCGCCGCCGGAGCCGCCCAAAGACGTCGAAATCTACGACTTCGATGAAGTGCAGCAGGAGTTCGCCACCGGCTCCGGCGACGTGCGCGATATTCACCTGCTCGTCGAGGGCATCCACTGCGCCGCCTGCGTGTGGCTGATCGAGCGCGGCTTGCAGCGTGTGCCCGGCGTGCAGTCAGCTGA
>JACREA010000089.1 GCA_016218465.1 Nitrosomonadales bacterium
AGCTGACACCAAATGGGAGAACGTGCAGGAATTTATCGCATGGCTTAAACGCAGGGCCGAGGCGGATGAGAAATCATTGATAGAAATGGTGCAGACCGTCGCACTGATCAACATGCTCGAAGGCAAAGACCAGGAGCCGGACGCTGTCTCGCTGTCCACGCTGCACGCCGCCAAGGGCCTGGAATTCCCGCACGTGTTCATCATCGGTGCGGAAGAAGACATTCTGCCGTTCCGCGACAGCGACGAAAAACAGATAGAAGAAGAGCGCCGCCTGATGTACGTCGGCATCACACGCGCCGAGCGCAGCCTGCAAATCAGCTACTGCAACCGCCGCAAGCGCGGCAAAAACTGGATGGCCTGCGAACCGAGCCGCTTTCTGGAAGAGATGCCGGAGGATGAATTGGTCTATGCGGGTAGCCACGCGGACGCCGTGCCCACCGTCACCAAAGACGAGGGGATGGACAAGTTGGCGAGGTTGAAGGCGATGTTGAATAAGCCGGTGACGGAGTAATGACTAGCTAATATTATCACCACGAGAGGCTGCAAAAGAATACCTGCGAAGCGGTAGATTGCCTAAACGGCGCTTTATGCCGACCAAGGCTGTTGAGCAACAGTTCATGCAAGCCAAACCGCTTTTGCAGAAATAAATTCAAGAATTCTACTCAGATGTATCGACAAGGATGCCAGTTAACGCTCGTTCCCCGCCAGAGTTGAAAGTTAACTTACCTTCCTTATGGTATGAGTACTCTATAACCCACCTATCATCGCCGAAATAAAATGGAATATGTGCCTTTCCCGTGGGGCGTCGCCATTCGTTGTCCGGATGACCAATCTTGGCAATCACCTCTTTCGTTGACATGCCGATTTTAATTTTGGAAAATTTGCTGCCGGACGCCGGTTTACCAACTATTCCACCGCTATCAGCCGACACCTCTTTATCAGTTTTTTGGGCTTTTTCCTGTTTCTGTGGTGCAGTAGCAGTATCATCCTTCGCCTGTTTGTTCGCACAGCCTGAAAGCACTACGAGAAATATTACAAATATCAACTTGTTGGCATGCATGTTCTGTCTCCTGATATATAGTTATAGCCAAAATATTATGTAGTAGGGTTACCACGTAGCGAATCACCATTTGGCCGATACCAGCCAGTCACAACTTGAAGTGATCCACATACTGGTTATTCATTTTAACTTGATAAGTCTGAGTGCTACAAGCTGCTGCTGCGTAAACGTACTTGATAGAACAACGGAAGCTGGTGATACTAACCAATCGGAATCGAAAATCCCTAATTCAAAATCATGCTGAGTTATCGCCATGCCTTTCATGCAGGCAATCATGCCGATGTGCTGAAACACTTCATCGAGGTGCAGTTGCTGCGCTATCTGGCGCAGAAAGATAAGCCGTTCTGGTTCATCGATACCCATGCCGGGGCGGGCTGCTATTTGCTGGACAGCGGCTATGCCACACAGAATGCCGAATACGAAAGCGGCATTGCGCGATTGTGGGAGCGTGACGATTTGCCTGCGCCGTTGGCGGATTATGTGGCGCTGGTGAAGCGCATCAATCCAGACGGCCAGATGAAGCTGTATCCTGGTTCGCCGCTGGTCGCGCTGGAATTGTTGCGCGAGCAGGACCGGATGCGGCTATTCGAGTTGCATCCGACCGACAGTGAGATTTTGCAGGAGAATTTTGCCGGCCATGGCACACAGGTGCTAATGAAGACTGCCGATGGTTTTGGCGCGCTGAAAGCTTTGTTGCCGCCACCGCCGCGCCGTGCGCTGGTGTTGATCGATCCGTCTTATGAAGAGAAGCAGGACTATCAGCGTGTGGTGTCGGCGTTACGCGAAGGGCTGAAACGCTTTGCCAGCGGGGTGTACGCCGTGTGGTATCCGCAGTTGCAGCGCGCCGAGGCGCGGCAATTGCCCGAGCAACTCAAGAAGTTGCCGGTCAAAAGCTGGCTGCATGTCGCGCTCAGTGTGCAAGCGCCCAGCGAGGACGGTTTCGGCATGCGTGGCAGCGGCGTGTTCATCCTCAATCCGCCTTGGTTGTTGCATGGCGTGTTGCAGGAAGTGATGCCGTATCTGGTCAAGGTGCTGGGGCAAAACGGCGAGGGCAGTTTCGTGCTGGAGTTTGAAGAGAATGCCATTGCATGACACAACGTCTTGCCAGTAAGCTCATTTGGCGATGTGAAAAGCAAGTTTTTGATTGCTTAATTTAGCCCCCGGAATGCACGGCACTGACCGGGTCGGGCAGATATTCACCGGATAATTTGCTGGAAGTTTGCTATTTAACAGATTGTATAAAAGCATATTTGTCAGAAGCATAAAGCTGTATTCCGGCACATGCCGGAATGGTGGAATTGAAGGGGTTTGCTTGGGCGCTGAAAAATTCGATCCTAAACCGGTACTCGACAGCTTGCCGTTGCTGCCGGGCGTGTATCGTTTTTTCGACGGCAAGGGCGAGGTGCTGTATGTCGGCAAGGCCAGGCAACTGAAAAAACGCGTCGCTTCCTACTTCCAGAAAACCAATGTCTCGCCGCGTATCCGTCTGATGGTTTCGCATGTCGCGCGCATCGAAACTACCGTCACACGGTCGGAGGCCGAAGCGCTTTTGCTCGAAAATAACTTAATAAAATCATTAAGACCACGCTATAACATATTGTTCAGGGACGATAAATCATATCCGTATATCGTGCTTACCGGTGATGAATTCCCACGACTGACCTACTACCGTGGCACGCCCAATCGCCAGCATCAATACTTCGGCCCCTATCCGAATTCGTACGCAGCGAAGGAAAGCATCCATCTGCTGCAAAGGATTTTCCGCATCCGCACCTGCGAAAACAGTGTATTCGGCAATCGTACCCGTCCTTGCCTGTTGCACCAGATCCATCGCTGCACTGCACCGTGCGTGAAACTGATTTCGGCGGAAGATTACCAGGCCAATATCCGCAATGCGGTGTTGCTGCTGCAAGGGAAACATCAGGAGGTCGAGCAGGCCTTGCGCAGTGAGATGGAGCGCGCGTCGGATAAGCTCTACTTTGAACTGGCTGCCGAATTGCGCGACCAGTTGCGCGCGTTGCATACCGTGCAGCAGAAGCAGTTCGTCGAGTCAACGGGCGGTGCCACAGATGCCGACATTATCGCCTTGGCGCAGCAGGATGGGCTGGTCTGCGTGAATCTTGCAATGGTACGGGGAGGGCGGCATCTGGGCGACAAGAGCTTCTTCCCGGAACATGCCGAGGATCTGACAGCAGAGGAAATTGTGCAGGCATTTATCGCTCAGCATTATTTGAGCCGCAGCGTTCCGCCGTTGCTGGTGCTTGGCGAAGAATGCAGCGATGAAACGCTGGCGCAATTACTCAGTGAACAGGCCGGTCGTGCTGTGAAGATCAGCACGGCAGCCAGCGGCGAGCGCAGGCAATGGCTGGAAATGGGTCAGCGCAATGCACAACTGGCGCTGCAGCAGCGGAAAGCGCAGCAGGGCGGGCAAAAACTGCGTTTGGACAAGCTGCGGGAATTGCTGGACATGCCGGATTTACAGCGCATCGAGTGTTTCGACATCAGCCATACGATGGGCGAGGCGGCGCAGGCTTCGTGCGTCGTGTACGAGAATCTCGACATGCGCTCCAGCCAGTACCGCCGCTACAACATCACC
>JACREA010000013.1 GCA_016218465.1 Nitrosomonadales bacterium
CATTCCGGAGGTGAAAAAGCGGTAATTGTTGCGGCCATCGTGCTTGGCGCGGTACATCGCAGCGTCGGCGCACTGGGCGAGCTTATCGAAATCCTCGCCGTCGTCGGGATACATGGCGATGCCAATGGATGGCGTGATGACCAGCTCATGCTGTTCAATCAGGTAAGGCCGGGCGACTGTCCCCAGCAATTTCTCAGCCACATGCGCCGCACCGTCAACATCAGCGCCCGGCAATACCAGGATGAACTCATCCCCGCCCATACGCGAAACCGTGTCTTCCTCGCGCACCGCAGATTTCAGGCGTTTGGCAACCCCTATCAGCAACTCGTCGCCGATGCTGTGGCCGAGCGTATCGTTGATATTCTTGAAGCGGTCGAGGTCAATGAACAATACCGCCAACTGCGCGCGGTTGCGCTGGGCCATGCTGAGGCCGTGGTTGATGCGGTCGGTGAGCAATACCCGGTTCGGCAGTCCCGTGAGCGCATCGAAATGCGCCAGCCGCTGGATGCGCTCCTCGGCCTCCTTGCGCCCGGTGATGTCGCGCGCGATGCTAACGATGTGCCGCTGGCCGCCTAATTGCGTCACGGAAATGGATAACTCAACCGGAAACTCCTTGCCGCCTTTGCGCAACGCGGTAATCTCGATCACCTTGCCAACCACATGGCCTGCGTCACTCTCATGAAAATGCTGGAAACTGTGCGCGAACGCAGTGTGTGCCAGTGGCGGTACGATCATGGCATGCAACTCCTGTCCCAACGCTTCCGCAGCCGTATAGCTGAAAATGTGCTCCGCCGCAGCGTTCCAGAATGAGATACGCTGGTCATGCCCTGTCATGATGATGGCATCCTGTACCGATTCGAAGATCTTGCGGAATTTTTCTTCGCTCTCCTGCAATGTCAGTTCAATCCGCTTGCGTCCGGAAATTTCGTGCTTGAGTTGTTCAATCCGGACACCCAACCCGTCATGGGCCTTGCGCAACGCATCCTCCGCTTCCCTGTGCTCTGCGGCCCAACTGCGCGCAGACCTGGCGGCGAAAAACCAGGCCGCCAGCAATACCAGGATACCCATGGCGCTTGCGACCGCCGAGAAGATAGCCATGGAGTGAAGATGCCGATGATCCCTTTCAATAACCAGTGCCACCACATCGGCGGTTTTTTCCATGCCGCCTGCGTAAACTTTTTTCAATCGCATGTATTCATCGCCGGTCAGCAGAGCCGTCGCCTCCTGCCGTCTGCCCTGATGCGACAACGCGAAAGCCTGACGTTCCATTTTCACCAAGGCGAGGTTCGCTTCATCCGTCTCCCTTATAAATCGTTCAATTTCCGGTTGCGGAAGATCGGCTCTTAAGTCAAGAACCGTCAGTTGCGGATCGAGCTGTTCATATCTTTTCTCGTATGCGAACTCCCCAGTTGCCGCAACCATGAGCGCCGACATGGTCAGTATCTCGTCAAGCAGCATGATGCGGACGACATCCCCTGTAATGTGCACATGCTTGTCTGACAGCTCTTGAAAGCGGTTGTGTGCCTGCCACGACTGCCACCCGCTGGAAACGGTAATCAATATGCTGACCACAAACGCGGTCGCGAAGAACCGTAGCGGGTACTCACGCTTGCTTGAATGGCTTTGCTGAATCGGTATTATTCTGTCCATAGTGTTGATCTTTACATAATTCGCGACACATATGCCGTCATTCCGGCGTAGGCCGGAAGGTGGATTTGCATTTGAAGTGCAACCAACGATGCGTCAACCGTCAAAACAAATAACATAACCAGATATTTCATAAGCCGCTCACAAGTTTGTTGTTTTCAAGGTATTGGACAACACTATTTGCCAATTGCAATACAAATCACGTCCTGCGCATTGGCAATGCAGATACTACGAGATAAAAAATTTTACGCATACCTATCAACTCTGATAGGTATGCATACCGTATATCTAAGCAAAGTGAGGTTTTATATCGCAAGCCACTTGCAATATAATTTGGCGGCGATTGCGCTAATGCTGTTGCAGGTTTGGTTGCGCGCCGATTGATTCAACAATCAGCCACCCGCTACAATTTCACGGCTTTTGGAATATCATTGCTTTTGTGGAGTTTTGCACCCGTTATGAAGTGGCAGGCGGTTTTGTCTTCGCTAAACCGGCCATGCTGGCGCGAGGACATGCAAGACGGAGGCACTCAATTCGTACCTCCGTCAGATAAGCTTGCAAGGGGAGTTGTGTATGAAATTCATTGAGCGATTTGCCGATCTCTTGTGTCACGACAATGTATTAGATTGGCGCAACCAGATTTTCAAGCTGGCGCATGGTTTTGGCTATGAACAAACCATGCTGGCAATTCTTCCTCACCCGAATTTACCGAGGGAGGCAGAGTACGCCTTTCAGCATAGCAATTACTCCACTGACTGGCATGAAAAGTATAACGCGCAGAAGCTTGGACATGTCGATCCGACGGTCACCCATTGCGCAAACAAATCGATCCCCCTGATCTGGTCACCCGAGATTTTTTCTACCCGCAAGCAAAAGGAAATGTATGAGGAAGCATGCGGGTACGGAATCAGGTCAGGAGTAACCTTGCCAATTCACGGCGCTAGAAGTGAATTAGGCATGGTGTGCTTTGTGAGTGATGCCAAACCGGGCCGACACTTTCATCGGCAGGCCATTCATTCTCTTCCCGATTTTTCCTGCTTCCGTGATTTTATTTTTGAAAGCTCGCTTAAATTCATTAAGTGTTCAGGCAATACAATTAAAAACATTCAACTCACACGCCGCGAATTGGAATGCCTCAAGTGGGGCGCGACGGGAATAAACTCTTGGGAGATCGGTTATTTATTGAACTGTACCGAGGCTACTGTAAACTTTCACTTTAAAAATATCCGACGCAAATTCAATACCACATCGCGTCAGCAGGCGATAGTAAGGGCGATCAAACTGGGGCTAATCCACCCGGACTAGAGTGTCTTAGGATCAGCATATCTTAACTTTGCAAGAAAATATTGTGATGCAATTTCGATGGACTGCCATAAAAAAGCAGTACGCTTGTCTTTGAATTACAATGCCCGAATTATAACCATGCTAATTCACCCGGCCGGAATTTCATCTTGAAACAAATTACCATCATCCATCCAGACGATTGGCATTTGCATCTGCGCGACGGCGCGCTGATGCAATCCGTACTGCCAGATACCGCACGGCAATTCGCCCGCGCCATCGTGATGCCCAATCTCAGACCTCCGGTCACTTCTATAGAGCAGGCACAGGCTTACCGGGATCGCATCCTCGCGGCGCTGCCGGCAAGCTCGAAGTTCCAGCCGTTGATGACGCTGTATCTTACCGATAAAACCACGTCGCAGGAAATTAAGCGCGCCAATCAAAACGGCGTAGTTCATGCAGTCAAGCTGTATCCTGCGGGAGCAACCACTAATTCCGATGCCGGTGTAACGGACATCCGCAAGGCCTATCCGGCGCTGGAGGAGATGCAGCGTTGCGGGATGCCGCTGCTGGTGCATGGCGAAGTCACCGACCCGTCAGTGGACGTGTTCGACCGCGAGGCGGTATTCATCGAGCGCGTGATGATGCCGTTGCTGCGCGATCTGCCGCAACTGCGCGTGGTGTTCGAGCACATCACCACCCGCGATGCGGCGCAGTTCGTGACCAGCGCGCCGGACAACATCGCCGCGACCATCACCGCGCATCATCTGCTGTATAACCGCAACGCGATGTTCAGCGGCGGGATGCGCCCGCACTACTACTGCTTGCCGGTATTGAAGCGCGAAGTGCATCGCGAGGCATTGGGGCAAGCTGCCTGCAGCGGCAACCCCAAATTTTTCCTCGGCACCGACAGCGCGCCGCACGCGCAACACACCAAGGAAACGGCTTGCGGCTGCGCCGGCATTTACACCGCCCATGCCGCCATCGAACTGTATGCCGAAGCGTTTGAACAACTTGGCGCGCTGGATAAACTGGAAGGCTTCGCCAGTTTTTATGGCGCAGATTTTTATCGCTTGCCGCGCAACACCGGCAAGATCACGTTGCGCAAGGAAAGCTGGCAAGTGCCTGTCTCGGTAGTGTTCGGCGAACATCGCCTGGTACCGTTGCGTGCCGGAGAAAATATAGCCTGGAAAATGGATGTCTGATATGGATACAGCAGAAGATCGCAGCGAAATATTTCGCGCCAAAGTGAATCTGGAAACAGCGCAAATCGCCTGGAAAGAGTTGCAGCGTTTTTTTGCCAGCGGTGCGGCAGTGGTTGTTTCAGCCGAACTCGATCTGGTCGAGGTGTCGTTCCATATTTCCGAAGATGACACAACACAGGTCGAGCAGTGGCTGAGGGCAGGGCAGATCGGCAAAGTATCCGACGAGCAGGCGATGGCGTGGTTCGAAAGCGATGCGATGGTGTGGGCGGTGGTGGTCAGCCCTTACGTGCTGGTACAGACCGCAGAGCGCCTGCAATAGAAATTCAATAAATTTTGTAGGGTGGGCGCAGCCCACGCGGATGCTCTGGTGGGCTACGCTCATCCTACA
>JACREA010000092.1 GCA_016218465.1 Nitrosomonadales bacterium
AGGGTGCGTTTCACGCACCATGGTGCGTGAAACGCACCCTACAAAAACCTTGTTATTCCCGTATAGGCAGCAATTCAGAAGACAAACGGGCTAAGCTCGCTTTAGTAAAACGGGTTTTGCCACATGCAAGCCGCATTCTTTGTCCTCTGGATTTTCCCACCACCATCTCCCTGCGCGTATATCTTCTCCCGGCGTGATGGACCGGGTGCACGGCGCGCAGCCGAGACTGGGGTAGAACTGGTCGTGCAGTTTATTGTAGGGTACATCGTTCTGCCTGATGTAGGCCCATACGTCTTTATTTGTCCAGTCCAGCAACGGGTTGAATTTCTGCAAGCCGAAATCGGCATCGAACGACGACACCTCCAGGCTTCCGCGCGTGACCGCCTGGTCGCGGCGCAATCCGGTGACCCACGCCTTCTTGCCTCGCAAAGCACGGCGCAACGGCTCAACCTTGCGCACAAAACAGCAGCTTTTGCGCAATTCAACGCTGCCGTAAAAGCCATTCACTCCGTTTTGCGTAACGTATTTTTCCACCGCCGCGCTGTCCGGAAAATAAACTTTCAACGGCACGCTATAGCGATCAGACACCTCTTGCATCAGATCGTAGGTTGCTTGCGGCAGGCGTCCGGTATCAAGGCTGAACATCTCAATGTCCAGATGATGCCTTGCGATGAGATCAGTCAACACCATGTCTTCCGCACCCAGGCTGTTGGCAAAACAAACCGGCGAAAAATTGCGCTCTGCTTGTTTCAATACTTCAACCACCCGGTCAATTTTTTCCTGCATGTCCATAACTCCTGTACCCGCCGGCCTCTATACCGTCAGGCCGGCCAGCGCTTCATTCAAATCAAGTTGCGCGTCTTGCTCCGCTGCGAATGCCGCCACTTTCGCCGTCCAGCTATCCACCGCCGCGCTGATCGGCGCAAGCTCTTCACCGCTGATCTCGTCCGCATCCGCCAGGACAACCGCTGCCTTGGCAAATTCGTCGGCAATCGCACCGGGCAACAGTTGCTGCAATTGCATGGCGAGCTGGCCCAAATCGTCCTGGCGATTGCCGCCCATCAATTGCGCCACGCCCGAACCAAGCAACCGCAGGATCGCTTCGTTACACTGCGCCGCTTCGCCAAACTTGCGCTGAAACACCAGTGCATTGCGGTATTCGCGCTCATGTGCAGCCTCGAAGAAATTCGCGCCGATCATCACTTGCGATACGCCCGCGCATTCGCCGCCACCCAAGTTCAACACGCGGAAGTCCGTTGAGTCGCCGTAATCGCGCATGACCAAATGCAAATCCGCCGCCTTCACTTCCGCCAGATCAGCCAGCAGTTGCTTGAAATAGCCTTCATCCTGTGCGCGCGCCCAGGCAAAGAAACTCGCCTCGCCGCTTGCAATATGCGCCTCCTGTACGCGCTCGATAGCCTTCTTGATGCGCACCACCGGCACCGCAGGACCTTTCAAGGCCAGCGCTCCGCCATGCGCACCGCTGCTGGCCATGCCGCTGCCGGCAAAATACATCTGGTAGTGAGGCACCAGTTTGCCGTGCAGGCGTTTGCCTTCGCCGTATATGCCGATGTCGCCGGTTTCGGGTTGCGCGCAACCGTTGTGGCAGCCGGAAACACGTATGTTCAAATCGGTACGCCCGCCGGAAAGCTCGGGTGCTGCCAGCATGCTGGCTGTGATGCCGAGGCGGCAGGTCGATGCACCTGGGCAAGCCACTATGTTGTCGCCTGCTTTCGGCTCGCGCAGGCCGAGCGCGGCCAAACCCATCCGCAGCACGGTCACTTTGTCTTGCGGCACGTTGAATATCGTCAGGTTCTGGTCCTGTGATGTACGAATCTCGCTCAAGCCATTTGCGCGCAGCAACGCAGCGACCCCGCGCAACTGCACCGGTTTAATGTCACCTATCGGCAAAGCGATCGGCAGCACGGACAAGCCGGCCTGGTGTTGCGCCAGCAACTTGCGAGGCGCGCCCTGCCCGGGAGCCTGGCCGCCAGTTTGTACGCGCCACTCGCCTTTCGGATACGGCTGATCGGCGAGGGCCTGTCTGGTGCGCTCGAATTCTTCGCGGTACTTTTCGCGGAAGCCGTCCACGCCGAAACGCTCGACCAGGAATTTGATGCGCGATGTCGCTCGATTGGTCCGGTCGGAGTTTTTGTTATGCAGCATCACCAAATCCTCGATCGCGAACCGCAGTTCATGTTCCTGGATGAAGTCCTCGACCACGATCGCCTCGCGCGGCTTGTGCCCCAGCCCACCGGCAGCCCTGACCATAAAGCCGTGCCGTCCGTCTTTGTTGACCGCAACCACGCCGCAATCGTGCAGCATGGCCTGCGCGCAATCCGACTCGCAAGCCGAGAAGCTGATCTTGAATTTGCGCGGCATTTGCTGGTTCAGCGGATTGCGCAAGAAGTGCTTCACCACGCCGTCGAGATGTTTGGTCACATCGACATGTTCGCGCGGGCATACGCCGGACAGGCTGCAAGCCGTGATATTGCGCACGGTATTGCTGCACGCCTCGCGCGTGGTCATGCCAACCTTGGCCAAGCGGCGCATCGCAGCGGGTGTGCTATCAAGCGGGATGAAATGCACCTGAATGGACTGGCGCGTGGTGACATGCGCAATGCCCCTTTCCGAGTAAGTCTCGGTGACATCCGCAACCGCATCCAGTTGCTCTGCCGACAAACGCCCGCCGGGCACCTTGATGCGCAGCATGTACAAATCCGGCTGTCGTTGGCCATAGACGCCATGCTGCAAACGTGCAGCAGTCAGTCGATCAACGTCCATGTCACCCTTGTTGAAGGTTTGAATGTCGTGCTCGAAGCGGTTAATTTCTTCCAGGTCGGACAAATTTTGTGTAATTGAACTCATCGTGCTTTTCCTTTAATTAAATCTTTATCCCGGTTAATGCAGCGCCATCCTGGCGCCGATAATCAACAGCATGGTCGCCAGCAGGGGACGCAATATCTTCTCCGGTACCCTGGCGCCCAGATGGCTACCAATATAAATTCCCGGCAACGAACCAAGCAGCAAACTGCCCAGCAGCACCAGATCCACCGTGCCCAATGCCATGTGCCCCATGCCTGCGATCGCGGTCAGCGGCACGGCATGGACGATATCGGTGCCCACCACCTTCACCGCCGGCATACGCGGATACAGGAACAGCAAGGCGACTGTGCCCAGCACACCCGCACCAACCGAAGAAATTGTCACCAACACCCCGACAACAACACCTGTCGCTATCGTCGCGGCGGGAAGGTAACGGTGATGCAATTCGTACACTGTGCCATCCTTGCGACGCGCAATTTTCTTGATCTGCGATTTCAACAGCAGTGCGGCAGCCGTCAGCAACAGCGCCACGCTCAACACGCTGGTCACCAGGCTGCGTAACGTCTTCTCGTCCAGTTCCAGATATTTCAGCAGGGCTATCGTGATCACTGTCGCAGGCAAGCTGCCCAAACCGAGCAACCCGACCACTTTCCAGTCCACCGAGCCGCGCCTGCCATGCACCCAGCCGCCCAGCGACTTGGTCAGCGAGGCATACAGCAGGTCGGTGCCGACAGCGGTCGCCGGGGAAACACCGAAGACCAGCACCAGCAGCGGCGTCATCAGCGAACCGCCGCCAACGCCTGTAACTCCGACGATCAGCCCGACCAGAAAACCTGATAATGTGTAGACCCAATCCATGCGTTACTGCCCTGTAGAATTCATGGCGCGCATTCTAGTTCTCGAGTCTTATATTCCCAAATACTTTTATGTTAGAATTTTATAACTATTGAATATATAGGAAAGATTGCCATGAATTTACAGCAACTTCGATACTTGAATGAAATCGTGCGCCAGGGGCTGAAAATATCCGATGCTGCGGCTGCGTTGTACACCTCGCAGCCCGGCATCAGCAAGCAGATCAGGCTGCTTGAGGAAGAGCTTGGAATCGAAATATTCGTGCGCAACGGCAAGCGCATCGTTGCCATCACCGAACCCGGCATAGCTGTGCTGGCCATTGCCCAGCGCATGCTGCACGAGGCAGAAAATCTCAAACAGGCCGCAGAGGAATTTCATTCGCAAGAAAGCGGCCACCTGATTATCGCCACCACCCACACTCAGGCGCGCTACGCATTGCCGCCAACTGTCAAACAATTCGTCAAACGCTATCCGGGCGTGCAACTGGGGCTGCATCAGGGCAACCCGACCCAGATCGCCGAGCAAGTCCTGAGCGGAGATGCCGACATCGGCATCGCCACCGAAAGCCTGTCGCTGTATGACGACCTCGTGACGCTGCCGTGCTACGAATGGAGCCATTGCGTCATCACCCCGCTGCAT
>JACREA010000093.1 GCA_016218465.1 Nitrosomonadales bacterium
CTCAAAGAGGAGGCAGCAGTTAGAGACCGGATATACGTGAGCAGTCGAATCCAAGGTCAGAAAACGGAATACTTGCAAACGGGGTGGAGTCCATATACGGACTTAATCAGAGGTTCCTTAACGCTGTATGTTACCCAGCCTGGCGGCAATCTCGCGCTCGGCAGCTGCCCAATGCTCGTCCGAACGTCCCTGAAAGCCATGTTGCTCGGCAATGAAATATGCGGCAGTTTCCACCATACGATAACGCTCTTCCGGAGTTGGATTTGTAATCGCTTTTTCACCCGGAGCTTGCTTGGCATTGGGTGTCGCTGCCTTCGCCACCGGCGCTCTTTTGGCGGGTGTTGCAGCTTTTTTCACTGCGGGAGCCTTGGTCTTTTTCGTGGCTGCGACTACCGACTTCTTTGCTGCTGGTTTTTTCGCAACCGCCGTTTTGATAGTTTTAGATTTACCGGAAACCGCACCGCTTTTCCTGGTGCTGGCTTTGGATGTGGTTGTTTTTTTTGCAGTCGGCTTTAACTTTTTTTCAGTCATGTCAATCTCCTCAATGATTCCGGGTTGAAATACCGCTTCACAAGTTTGCCACAAGCCGTATATGGCTTGTTCAGCACTTTATTAAACATATGCTGCAATCAGCATAATGCACACTATCTATACCGGTCAACCGGTTAGGGTATTATGGCGCCCGTTACCCATCTCTCTCGAAACTTATCCATGAAACACCTCAAATCCGAATTTCCGATCGCAATTGCTTTGGCCGTACTGGCGCTGGGCTTTACACTTGAACACACTGCAGTAGAGCATGGCGGCGTGGGGTTATGGGGCTTGCTGCTGGTCATTCTCTCCGCAATCATCGGTGTGGCGTTCCGCATTGCTCATCATGCCGAAGTGCTGGCAATACGCCTGGGAGAACCTTATGGCACGCTGATCCTCACGCTCGCTGCTGTGTCGATCGAAGTAGTAATCCTGGTCGTGCTGCTGCAAGGCGCGCCCAATCCTGCGCTGGCGCGCGACACGGTTTTCTCCGCCGTGATGTTCGACATTAACGGAATCCTTGGTATGGCAGCCATCATCGGCGGCCTGAAACACGGCAGCTCGAAATACAATCTTGATTCCGCAAACTCCTTCATCGCGATGCTGCTGGTCGCCATCGGCGTCGGCATGTTCATCCCTGACTTCGTACCGGAATCTCAATGGAAGATTTACTCGGTCTTTTCCATCGGCGTCATGACGATCATGTATCTGGCCTTCCTGCGCCTGCAAACGGTGGAACACCGCAATTTTTTTGAATATTCCGCAGGCACGGAAGAGGAAGTCCATGACCTCGCGCATAGCCCGAATGCGCTGCATGTGGCGGTGATGCTCGGCGCGATTGCGCTAGTCGGCGTACTTTCGGAAGTATTGTCAGTGCTGCTGGATGCCGGATTATCCGGCAGCAGTTTGCCGAAGGCGATTCCCGCTGTGCTGGTGGCGCTGATTTCCGCCAGCCCGGAAATCCTCACCGCGCTCAGGGCAGCCCAGAGTAACCGTATGCAAACCACCGTCAATATCGCGTTGGGCGCATCGCTCGCCACCGTGTTGCTCACGCTCCCGGTGATCGAGGCCATCGCACTGTTCAACGGCGAGCGCATCGTGATGGCGCTCACGCCGGTTCAAGCCGGTATGCTGCTGCTGACCTTCCTGGCCGTAATGAACAACCTGCATGATGGCGAGACCAATGCAATCGAGGGTATCAGCCACTTTGTCCTGTTTGCAGCATTCATCGCGCTGGTGATGATGGGTTTAATTTAATAACCGTTATTTGGAATATTCACTCATTCTGAATAAAGATATTGAAAATACTTATTTCTGACACAGAGTTACGAATGATCTAAACTGGATTCAAATTACGAGTTTAGCAGGACGATATTCAAAGCCATAAGCGCGCCATGCGGACGATACTGGTCATCAATTCGAAAGGCGGTTCAGGGAAAACCACCCTGACCACTAATCTTGCCAGCTACTATGCCAGCAAGAAGGTTAAAACCGCAATTATGGACTACGATCCGCAGGGATCAAGCCTTCAGTGGCTTCGGATGCGCCCTGGCCATGTGGAAAAAATACACGGTGCCAATGCAGTTCCACCAAAAACCGCGCCCATGCGCAGTGTGCAAACATGGGTTCCATCGGAAACCGAGGTCCTGATCATTGACGCGCCAGCCGGAGCAAAAGGTCTGCTGCTGCAGGAACTTGTGCGCAAATCGCAGTACATTGTGATCCCGGTCGCGCCATCCCCCATTGACATTCACGCCACTGCCGATTTTATCAAGGAGTTGTTCCTGTTCGGCGGAGCGCGCAATTCCAAAGCGAAAATTGCGGTGGTTGCCAACCGGGTGCGCAGCGCTTCTCTAATTTATGGATCGCTGGAACGGTTTCTCACGGCCTTAAAGCTGCCATTTCTCACCAGCATCAGCGATTCGGAAAATTATCTCCATGCCGCCGAAAAAGGCCTGGGCGTATTCGAAATGGACGAAGCAACCACTGTTGCAGAACGGCGGGAACTTATGCCAATTTTGAAGTGGCTGGACGGTCATGTACCGAACAGGTTTGGATCTCGTGTCGAAGACAAGGTCGTAAGCCTCGAAAGTTCAAGGAAGCTTGCTGCATTTCGCATGATCGAAGACCCAACCTTCAGCTCCACGGGCAGATTCAAGAATTATCCCTGACGCTGGCGTAACTCCACGCGCTTGAGATACGCCTCGCGCGCGATCTGCACATCTTCCAGAAAATACGGCAACTCTTTCAGCAGCATGGCCTGCGGACCATCCACCAGTGCCTTGGGCGGAGCTGGATGAAAATCCACCAGCACCATGTTGGCGCCGGCGAGCACACCCTGCGCGGTTGCATGCATCATGTCGAGTATGCCATCCGGCGCTGCTTGTCTTGACCCCACCGAGTGCGACGGGTCGATGCACACCGGCATCCTTGTCAGCCGCCTGACCACAGGCACATGCGCAAAATCCACGAAGTTGCGGTGCGGGTCGCCCATGTTGGTCTTCATGCCGCGCAGGCAGAACACCACATTGCGGTTGCCTTCTGAAGCCAGGTATTCAGCCGCATTCAGCGACTCATCAAGTGTTATGCCGAAGCCGCGCTTCAGCAGGATGGGCATTTCGGTTTGCCGTCCGACAATTTTCAGCAGCTCGAAGTTCTGCGTGTTGCGCGTGCCGATTTGCAGCATCACGCCGGTCGGGTTGCCGGTCTGATGCAACGCTTCCCTGATTTCGTTGAGGTGCGATTCGTGGGTGATTTCCATAGCGATCACCTTGATGCCGTATTTGCCCGCCAGCTCGAACACGTAAGGCAGGCAATTTTTGCCGTGCCCCTGGAATGCATACGGACTGGTGCGCGGTTTGTATGCGCCCATGCGCGAGCAAACCTGGCCGCTGTCGTGCACCGCTTTGAGCATGATCTCGACATGCTCGCGATTGTCCACCGCGCACAACCCGGCGAACACGTTCAGCGTGTCTTGCCCGAAACGTACGCCGTTGTACTCGAAATGCGTGGGGCGCTGGTCATCCTTGTGCCGCCCCAAAATACGGTACTCCTCAGAAATCCGTACTGCACGTTCCACGCAGGGCAGGTTTTGCATATCCTCGATATCCAGCGATTTGGTATTGCCGATCAGGTAAATTTCCGTCAGTGTCTGTTCGCTGCCGCGCTCGGTGTGCACACGGCTCTGGATGCCCGGCAAAGTAGCCAGATGCGCAAGCAACTGCTGGTATTCCGGGGATTGTTCGCTTGCAAGGGAACTCAGAATCAAGATCATTTTTTTCTTTCCTAATTATTTGTGCAGCAAAATCGCCCACTGCGTCGGCCACTGCGCCATCGGTTCGCGCGTAAAACCGCTTTTGGCAAATTGTACCCAGCATCCGATCACATAACACACCAGGACATTGGCATGCGCACCCACATCTACTGCAGCGCCCATTTCACCTTGCGTGGCGGCCATACGCAACGACTGCTTGAGCGTAGCCTCGATGCGATCCAGAAGTTGATTGATGCGCTGCTGCAAACGCTCGTCCTCATTCACCAGCGCATCGCCGATCAGCACGCGAGTCATGCCGCGGTTCTTCTGCGCAAAACTGAGCAACATCGACATGGTCGCTTCGATTTGCTTCACCCCGCTCTTTTCTTCCTGGGTGATCTTGTTGATCAGGCCAAACACGGTTTGTTCGATGAACTCGATCAGCCCCTCGAACATCTGCGCCTTGCTGGCGAAATGGCGGTATAACGCCGCTTCCGAAAGCTCCAGCCGCGCCGCCAGCGCAGCCGTAGTGATCTTCTCGCCTTTGGGCTGCTCCAGCATCTGCGCCACTGTTTGCAGTATCTGTAATTTTCTTTCGCCCGGTTTGCTTGCCATACCCACTCCCTTCAAGGAACCCTCTCCCGGCCTTCGGCCACCCTCTCCCGCAAGCGGGAGAGGGGTCGGGGGTGAGGGTTTGTAATTAAACTATGCGGCTCAAAATTTTGGGCAACTGCATCACGTCACGAATCTTTACGTCCACACAGGGCGCGCCCTTGTTGCCAGCGTTCACCCATACCGTGCGCATCCCCAGCCGTTTCGCGGCGCGTAAATTCTCCAGGCTGTCTTCGACCATCACGCATTGCGCGGCCCTGATGCGGTGCCGTTGCAACAAGCGCATGAAACCGGAACTGTCCGGCTTGGGACGGTAGCGCGTGTGTTCCACCGCCATCACATCGTCGAACAAATCCGCAACTCGCAGCAGCTTCAGCACTGCACGGGCATAACTCAGAGGCGCATTCGAGAACACCACTTTCCTGCCCGGCAGTGCTTTCAGCACGTGTCGCAAACGCGGTTCGCGCAGCACCATCCGGTCCAGTTCCGGGAACTGATGCGTGTGCCACAAAAAATGTTCCGGGTCGGTGCCGTGATGGCGCATCAACCCGCTCAATGTCGCGCCGTAACGCTGCCAGTAATGCGTGCGCAATGCGTTCGCCGCCGCCTCGTCCAATTGCAGATGCCTCTGCAAATAGGCTGTCATGCTGCGATTGATGTGCGGAAAAATATGCGGCGTCGCGTTGTGTAGCGTGTTATCGAGGTCGAATACCCATAACGGCTTCGTCATTTCTCAAAAGCCATGATTAGCCACGGATGAACACGGATATTCACGGATAAGGGTGATGGGTAATCCGTGTTTCATTCGTGTTCATCCGTGGCTAGTCTATTTGCTCTTAATCAGCGTACCGACGCCTTCATCGGTCAAAATTTCCAGCAACAACGCATGCTGCACCCGTCCATCGATAATATGCACCGAACGCACTCCGCCACGCGCCGCATCCAGCGCGGACGATATCTTGGGTAACATCCCGCCGGACAGCGTGCCATCCGCCACCAGGTCATCGATTTCCTTTGGAGTCAGACCGGTCAGCAAATTGCCGTCTTTATCCAGTACTCCCGGCGTATTGGTGAGCAGTACCAGTTTTTCTGCGTGCAACACTTCGGCCAGTTTGCCGGATACCACATCGGCGTTGATGTTCAGCGTCTCTCCGTCCGGCCCCACGCCTATCGGCGCGATGACCGGAATGAAGTCGCCGGAATCGAGAAATGTAATGATGGCAGGGTCAATCTTGCCTATTTCCCCGACCATCCCGATGTCCAGCATCTTGCCCGGTTCGTCCTTGCTCTCCAGCAATAATTTTTCGGCACGAATAAATAAACCATCCTGTCCGGTCAGCCCGACGGCCTTGCCGCCATGCCGGTTGATCAGGTTGACGATATCCTTGTTGACCTTGCCGAGCACCATCTCGACCACGTCCATGGTCTCATCATCAGTGACGCGCATACCCTGAATGAACTCGCCCTGCTTGCCGACGCGCTTGAGCATGTCGTTGATCTGCGGACCGCCACCATGCACCACCACCGGGTTCATTCCAACCAGTTTCAACAACACCACATCGCGTGCGAAACTCTCCTGCAACGCGGGGTCGGTCATGGCGTTGCCGCCGTATTTGATAACGATAGTCTTGTCGAAAAACCGCTGGATGTATGGCATCGCCTCGGAAAGCGTGCGTGCTTTCTTCTCGGCGGCGGATGGCGTAAGGGACATGGTTTTTCCTCGGCAAAGGGGTCAGCAGGCATTGGCCGTTCCTCGAAACTTCGCTTTGTCTTCAACAAAGCTCGTTTTCGCCGTCAGGCGCAAGCATGCAAAATTTGCCGTGAATTCTACATCAGAAAACAAAAAGGGGCACGTGCCGCCTGACATTTAGTGAAAGCAAACGCTTACTGGGTTTAGTGCAAACCCAGCCCGACCGGTATGACGGCAACGCCGGTTAGTGTCATTTTTGAGAAGGAGTATTAACCAGCGGCTTGATTTCTGCTTGCACGTCAACCTTGACCATGCGCTTATCGGCCATTTCGATATTCAGCGTCAACGGCACGGTTTCACCGGCCTTGAGGGGTGCTTTCAAACCCGCCAATTCCAGATGATAGCCATGCATGCTCATATCCATGCGCTCATTTGCAGGCAAGCTGATGGACTTGACCTCGTACATTTTCATCATGCCGCCTTTATGCTCCATGGTGTGCATCTCTGCTGTCCTGGACACCTTGCTGGAGACCCCGACTATGGTTGCATTCTGCGTGCTGGTAATGGACATATACACCATTGCCATATCCTGTCCGGGGACAGTAGCGCGCGCCCACGCGCCTTCAACCTGAACGTCGCCCGCATAAACGCCGGCGCTCAGCAACAAGGCTGCAAGCAGTACGCCAAACCGATGAAATCTTGCCATGACGATTTTCCCTTCAGTAACTGATTGGTGTCGCGGATTATATACGCCACGAATCCAGCCAGGCAAAATGCCAAAAGCGGGCATCGTATCCCCGGCCTTTTTAAGTTCCGTACTTTGGGAGGAGAAACCACCGGAAATGCGATGTGCTTTTGGCAAGGCGGATTATTCGCCAGGAAAATCCCTGTGGGAATGCGACATGATGTCACGCGACAATTTGTCACACCCCACAACGCTCATTTCTCCGCTTACAATAGCCGCATGAACAACTCGATATTTTCCTCTCTTCCCGGCCATAGCCAGTTGCGCCGCCTGGTCGCGTTGCGCAGTATGGCAGTCGTGGCACAACTCCTGACTCTTGCGGCAGTCTGGAAAATTCTGGAACTTAAACTGGCCTGGCAGCCGATGTTGCTGACCATCGCCGCGCTCGCCGCGATCAATCTGTTCTCATTGATGCGCCTGCGCAGCAGCAGGCTGGTTTCCTACCCGGAGTTATTCGGCCAATTGTGCGTGGATGTGCTGGCGCTCAGCGTACTGCTTTATTACAGCGGCGGCTCGACCAATCCTTTTGTCTCGCTTTACCTGCTGCCGCTGGTGATTGCCGCCGCAACACTGCCGGGCCGCTACACCTGGGGCATGGCGGCGCTTACCTCCGCCTGCTACAGCGTGCTGATGTTGTATTACATTCCGCTGCCGCATAACCATCAGCATGACGGCGACAGCGCGTTTAATGCGCATGTGCTGGGCATGTGGCTCGGCTTTGTTTTCAGTACGGTGGTGGTGGCCTATTTCGTGGTGCAGATGGCGCAAGCGGTACGCAACCGCGATGAGATGCTGGTCCGCGTACGCGAGGAGATCCTGCGCAACGAACGGATCGTGGCGCTCGGTACACAGGCCGCAGGCGCCGCGCATGAACTCGGCACGCCGCTGTCCACCATGGCAGTCGTGATCGGCGAATTGCAGCACGACGCAGTAGCGCAGCCCGGCTGGCGCGAAGCATTGGCTATCCTCAATGAACAGGTTCGCGGCTGCAAGCGCATCCTCGACAAGATACTGGCCAATGCGCAAGTCATCGGGGCAGCCTCGCTGCAGCCAGCCGATCGCCTGACAGCGGAGGTGCTGGATGAATGGCAATTGCTGCGTCCAGCCGCACCGTACCAATATCATAATGCCGGCTCGCAACCCGCTCCACTCATCAGCGTAGACGCCACGCTGCGCGCCGCACTGATGAACCTGCTCAACAATGCGGCGGACGCAGCGCCCGAAAGCGATGCCCCGCAAGCGATTGAAATTCGCACGCACTGGGATTCCGCCAACTTTACGCTGGAAATCCACGATCACGGGAGGGGGTTGAGCAAAGAAGCGGAACTCAAAGCCGGGTCGGCATTTTTCACCACCAAAACGGAAGGGCACGGGCTTGGCTTATTCCTGGCCAATGCCACCATTGAACGCATGGGCGGTTCGGTGCGCCTGTTCAACCGCGATGCAGGTGGCGCAACCACAGAGATCATTCTTCCCATAGCCAAGGCGGGCACATGACCGAAACTCGTGAAGAATCCGCTTCGCTATTGCTGGTGGATGACGACATCACCTTCTGCAAGGTGCTTGGCGCAGCGCTGGAAAAACGCGGCTTCAGCGTTTGCGTGGCGCACAGCGTGGAGGAAGCCATTCCTCTCGCAGAGGCAAATCCGCCTGAATTCGCTGTGGTGGACCTGAAAATGGGCGATACGCCTGGATTGGTTCTGGTCAAGGTTTTGCACGAACTCGACCCGAATACGCGCATTGTCGTACTGACCGGTTATGCCAGCATCGCCACCGCAGTCGAGGCTATCAAACTGGGCGCGACCCAATATCTTGCCAAGCCCGCGAATACGGATGAAATCGTGGCTGCTTTTATGCACGCCGCCGACAGCAACGTTCCAATTCAAGCGCTTCCAACGCAAATCGAAAACCTGGAATGGGAGCATATACAGCGGGTGCTGCACGAAAACAACGACAATATTTCCGCCACCGCCCGCGCACTCAACATGCATCGGCGCACTTTGCAACGTAAACTCGCCAAACCGCCCACACGTTCAAAATAAACCCATTTGGGCGTGCTATCTCTGCTTTGTCTGGGCGACTATAATCGCCCAAACAAGACTTATATTCGCGCCATGAAATCTGCCTTTTTTCTCCTCATACTGCTGCTGCCCGCGTTCGCATCGCCGCAACCCGCCGCCTTGACTGGGAAAACGGCTGATGAAACCGACAAGTTGGCAAAGAACGACAGCCAGGTCATTAATGGTGCCTTACCGCTGCTGGCCGCCAAGTCTTACCTGCTATACGACTACACCAGCAATCAAATCCTCGTAAACCAGAACGGTAACGCTCGCATGGAGCCAGCCTCGCTGACCAAGTTGATGACCGCTTATCTGGCTTTCGATGCGCTCAAACACGGCACATTGTCTGCATATCAGAGCTTGTCAGTGCCAGCCGCCGCCACGCGCAACCCCGGCGGCGAACCGCGCATGCTGCTTAAGGCCGGGCAATCGGTAACGGTGGATGAATTGCTGCACGGCTTGATCGTGCAATCCGGCAACGATGCGGCAATCTCGCTGGCGCTTAACATCGCCGGCAGCGAGGCCGGATTCGTCGGCCAGATGAACAAGGAAGCAAAACGGCTGGGGATGATAAATACGCATTTTACCAATCCGGTCGGACAGCCGGATGCTCAACACTACAGCACTGCGTCCGATCTGGCGCTGCTTGCGGCAGCCATTGTGCGCGACTATCAGCAACACTATCCGCTGTTTTCTCTGCGCGAATACACTTTCAACAACGTCACTCAGGCCAATCTTAACCGCCTGCTGTGGCTCGACCCTTACGTCGATGGCATGAAAACCGGACACACCGAAACCACCGGATTCAGTCTGGTAGGCTCTGCCAAACGCGATAATCGACGTTTGATTTCGGTGCTCTTTGGCGCAGAATCCGACAGGCTGCGTGCATCTGAAAGCCAAAAGCTGCTGAATTTCGGTTTCCAGAATTTCGATGCGGCGCGCTTGTACCTTAAAAATCAGCCCATCACCACGATACGTATCTGGAAAGGCACCGAGAGCCAAATCAAGGTCGGCTTTCGGCAAGATATATTCCTGACTGTTCCGAAAGGAAAACTACCCCAGCTCAAGGCAAAGCTGGTAACGAGTCAAACTGTCCTGGCGCCAGTCAGCAGCGGACAGCAACTAGGCTTGCTCAAACTGACACTCGACGGCAAGCCCGTTGCGGAGTTTTCACTGGTCGCATTGGACAGCGTGCCGTTGGCAAACGTGTTCACGCGCGGATGGGACAATATGCGATTACTCTTTGAGTAAGGAGGCTACCGTGGCAATTTACCTGAACGGACAGTTCATGCCCATCGAAGACGCGAAAATTTCCGTGCTGGATCGCGGGTTTATTTTCGGCGATGGCGTATACGAGGTGATACCGGTTTACTCGCGCAGTGCATTCCGCCTGGAAGAACATCTGCGCCGCCTGCAACACAGCCTGGACGGCATCAAGCTCGCCAATCCGCACAGCAGAGCCGAATGGGCAGCCATCATCAACCAGCTCATCGAACGCAATACCGGCGAAGACCAATACCTGTACCTGCATATCACGCGCGGCGTGGCAAAGCGCGACCACGCATTTCCAAAACCGCCCGTCGCACCCACTGTATTCATGATGAGCAGCCCGTTGCCCACCCCGCCTGACAACCTGCTGCGCAGCGGCATCGCCTGCATTACCGCTCAGGACAACCGCTGGCTGCGCTGCGACATCAAGTCCATCGCGTTGCTGCCCAACGTGCTGCTGCGCCAGATGGCGGTAGAAGCTGACTGCACCGAGACCATCCTGATACGCCGGGAACCCGGGACCGGGGGCGAGTTTCTGACCGAGGGCGCGGCCAGCAATATATTCGTGGTGAAAAACGGCATACTGCTTGCGCCGCCCAAGGATAACCTGATGCTTCCCGGCATCACTTACGACGTGATACTGGAGATCGCCGCCACCAACAACATTCCGCATGAAGTGCGCAGGATCGCCGTCGCGGAAGTTCATGCTGCCGATGAACTTTTGCTTACCTCCTCCACCAAAGAGGTGCTGGCGATCACACAGCTGGACGGCAAGCCGGTCGGCGGCGGCAAACCCGGCGCGATGTTCGCCAAACTGCACAAGCTGTACCAGGATTTCAAGCGCGACGTTATGCGTTCCAGATGAGTAAACACCATGAGTGAATTGCCAGCAAAAGAATTAACGGCCAGCCTGATCGAATATCCCTGCGAATTCCCGCTGAAGATATTCGGGCTACAGCAGGCGGGTTTCGCCCAAGCAGTACTTGAAGTGGTCAGCAAGCACGATCCGGGCTTTCTCGCCTCCAGCATGGAAATGCGTACCAGCAAAAATGCGCGCTACATCAGCCTGACCTGCACGATACACGCCACCTCGCGCGAGCAGCTCGATGCGCTGTATCAGGAATTGTGCGACCATCCTTCTATCGTGATGGTGCTATGAAAAACAGGGATTCAGTACTGAGGACTGAGGACTCAGGACGCACTACCCCACACTCAGCACTCAGCACTCAGCACTCAGTCCACATCCGATCATTGGGGCTGGTCGAATATCAACCCACCTGGGACGCGATGAAGAAATTCACCGTGGAACGCACCCCAGATGGTCAGACACCGGGGACGCGCGACGAAATCTGTCTGGTGCAGCATCCGCCCACCTACACCCAAGGCCTGGCGGGAAAACCGGAACACCTTTTGCACCCTACTGACATCCCGGTTATCAAGATCGACCGCGGTGGACAGATCACCTATCACGGCCCCGGCCAGATTGTCGCCTATCTGCTGCTCGACCTGCGCCGCTGGAAAATCAACGTACGCGAACTGGTGCGCCTGATGGAACAGGCGGTGATCGACCTGCTCGGCGAAAACGGTGTCGCCGCGCACGGCCGCGAAGACGCACCCGGCGTCTATGTGGATGATGCGAAAATCGCTTCGCTCGGCCTGAAAATCAAACACGGCTGCTGCTATCATGGCCTCGCGTTGAACGTGGATATGGACCTGACCCCGTTCGCCAACATCAACCCCTGCGGCTATGCCGGGCTGCGCGTCACGCAATGCTGCGAACTCGGCATCACCGCCGGCATCGAAGAACTGCAAGCTCAACTGGCGCAGAATTTGATCCATGGTTTACAGCGACACCTGATATCTGTTGCAGTAGCGATTCCCGCAACGAAATAGTTTTATGTGAAGAATGAATATCATGAGTAACATCGATAAACAAACCGGCGCAGCTCCAAGGCAAACCGGAAAAGAAAAAACCGCACGCAACCCCATCAAGATCGTGCCGTTGCAGGAACGTCTGCGCAAGCCGGAATGGATACGCGTGAAGACCGGCAGCGGCGCCGGCTACCACGAGGTGAAGCGCATGCTGCGCGAGAACCAGATGCATACGGTGTGCGAGGAGGCGTCATGTCCGAACATCGGCGAATGTTTCGGCAAGGGCACGGCGACTTTCATGATCCTCGGCGATGTGTGCACGCGGCGCTGCCCGTTCTGCGACGTGGCGCACGGCAAGCCTCTGCCGCCCGACGCGAATGAACCGGACAACCTGGCGCGTTCCATCGGATTGCTCAAGCTCCGGTACGCGGTTATCACCAGCGTAGACCGGGACGATCTGCGCGACTGCGGCGCGAAACATTTTGCCGATTGCATGGCGGCGATTCGCGCCAGCGCGCCTGCGACGCGCCTGGAAATTCTGGTGCCGGATTTTCGTGGCCGCATGGAAGCCGCACTGGACGCGCTTTCCCACAACCTGCCCGATGTGTTCAATCACAACCTGGAGACTGTACCGCGCCTATATAGCCTAGCAAGGCCGGGGGCGGACTATGCCCATTCGCTGCGCCTGCTCAAGGAATTCAAGACGCGCTTTCCGCACATACTCACGAAATCCGGCCTGATGCTGGGGCTGGGCGAGACCGATGAGGAAGTGCTGCAAGTGATGCGCGACTTGCGCGCGCACGATGTGAACATGCTCACCATCGGCCAGTATCTGCAACCTTCCGACGGACACTTGCCGGTGCTGCGCTATGCGCCGCCGGAAACCTTTACGATGTTCGAGCGAGCCGCAAAAGAAATGGGATTCAGCCATGCCGCTTGCGGGCCAATGGTAAGGTCAAGTTATTTTGCCGATGTACAGGCGCATCAGGCGGGTGTAATTTAAGGAACCTTGCATGGCCTCTGCCGATTGGAATGGATAGGCCATTCCCGACAGTTTGGCTGGCATCGATTTGATGTATTATCAAAATGTGTGGAGTTTCCACATCGATATTTTACCCAAGGAGACCATTATGAAAGCTCGCTATCTTGTTGCCATGACTGCCGCCCTGTCTGTTTCCGCTGTTGCCTTTGCCGCAGATGACGGCGAAGCACTGTTCAAGAAAAACAACTGTGTTGCATGTCATGCAGTTGCCAAAAAAACGGTCGGTCCTGCTCTGAAAGACATTGCCGCCAAATACAAGGACAATAAAGGCGCCCAAACCCAGTTGGAGGCCAAGGTACGCAGCGGCGGCAAGGACTCTTTCGGAACTATGCCTATGCCGGCCACTGCAAAGTCGGTCAGCGATGGAGACATCAAGACCATGGTTACGTGGGTTCTAAACCAGAAGTAGTAATTAGCTGTTCCCACAAAGAAGCCGGCGCGAGCCGGCTTCTTTGTTATCCGCGATGCAGGGTGACTCTTCCACGTGCTGCTATAATCCAAGGCAAATTTTCCCGCAGTCCCCCATGAATATCCTTTACGAAGAAGATGGCAATTTCAAGGTCGGCAGCATCATGGCCGACAACACCACCTCGCTTCAGATTGAAAGTGTGTCCGGCAAGCGCAGCAAGGTCAAAGCAGCCAACGTGATGCTGAGATTCACCCAGCCAGCCTTGGCAGAATTTATGGCTCAGGCGGAGTCTGTCGCCGAAGGCATCGAGGTGGATTTCCTTTGGGAATGTTGTCCGCCGGATGAGTTTGGTTCGGAGCAGATCGCTGCCGAATATTTTGGCCATACCCCCAGCTCTCTTGAAGCAGCTGCCACCCTGATACGCCTGCATAGCGCACCGATCTATTTCCACAAGAAAGGAAAAGGACGCTACCGGGCAGCGCCGCCAGATGTGCTTAAAGCCGCGCTTGCCGGTGCCGAACGCAAGCGGCAACAACTGGCGTTACAGGCGCGCTACACCGGGCAACTGAGCCGCTTTGAATTGCCCGGCGAGTTCGCCGAACACCTCACGCAATTGCTTTACAAACCGGATCGCAACACCCTTGAGGTTAAAGCGCTGGAAGCGGCCTGCGCCGCGACGCATTTGTCCGTTGCGCATTTGCTGCATCGCTGCGGCGCATTGACTTCAACGCATGACTATCATTTTCAGAAATTCCTGTTCGAGAATTTTCCCAACGGCACCGGCTTCCCGCCCGTAGAGATAGGCACATGGGAAGAATTGCCTCTGGCTGGTGTAAATGCGTTCAGCATCGATGACGCAACCACGACGGAAATAGACGATGCGGTTTCGGTAGAAAAACTGGCTAATGGCAACTGGCGCATCGGTGTGCACATTGCCGCGCCCGCATTGGGCCTGCCGCGCGATTCTGTGGGCGATAAAATCGCCGCGCAGCGACTTTCCACCGTGTATATGCCCGGCCGCAAAATCACCATGCTGCCTGACAACGTGGTGCAAGCCTTTACGTTGTGCGCGGATCGCGTTTGCCCGGCGTTGTCGATGTATAACGAAGTGGACTGCGAAACGCTGGAGATACTGGGCCACGAGAGTCGCGTCGAACGCATCCATATCGCCGCAAACCTGCGCCATGACACGCTGGAGCCGCTGTTCAACGAAGAAACTCTGGCGGCGGGCAAGCTCGATTATCCCTATGCGAACGAGCTCACCTTGTTGTGGCATCTGGCGCAAAAACTGGAAACGGTGCGCGGCAAGCCGTCCGACAACAGCACTCAGCAAATTGATTACAACTTTCATGTCGAGTCCGAAGAGCTTGTGGCCGGGCACCCGAATGACCGTGTCAGCATCACACTGCGGCGTCGCGGCTCGCCGATCGACAAAGTGGTTTCCGAGCTGATGATCCTGGTGAACAGCGAATGGGGCAAGCACCTGGCCGAGCACGGTTTCGTCGGCATTTACCGCACGCAACAGAACGGCAAGGTAAAAATGAGTACCGTGGCTGCGCCGCATCAGGGTCTGGGCGTGGCGCAATATATGTGGTCGAGCTCGCCGCTGCGCCGTTACGTGGACATGGTGAACCAGCGCCAGATCATCGCGATGCTGCGGGATGGCGAGCCGGCTTACGAAAAAAACGACCCTGCGCTGTACACCGCGATGCGCGATTTCGATACCATGTACACCATTTATAACGACTTTCAGAGGCACATGGAACGTTATTGGTGTTTGCGTTGGCTTCAACAGGAGCAAACTAACATGGAAGCCCTCTCCCCAACCCTCTCCCGCGTTGCGGGCTTACCCTCTCCCCAACCCTCTCCCGCAAGTGGGCGAGGGGGCGAACGAGAAGAACTATCATTAAATCCTGCAAGCGAATCGCTGCGCGAGCTTATCGTTGCTGCTGTTGTGCTGCGCGAAAATCTGGTGAAGGTTGACGGCATCCCGCTGATTTTCCGTGCGCCGTCGCTGCCGGAATTACCCCCCAATACCCGTGTGCAGCTGGCCATCGGCGAAATTGACCTGCTGGATCTTCATGTGCAAACGCGCTTTGCCGGGACGCTGGAGGAGGTGGCTTGTTAGCCAGACTTAAATCGCGGCTGGCATTAGTGATGTCGCTATCAATGCTGACACCGCTATCTTTTTCGATGACTTTGTCGATCGCGCTGCATGCTTTCTTCTTGTTCGGCGTTGTACTGGTGCTGCCTGAACCGCATAACACTATTAACTTCTTGCAGCCTCTGCAAGTAGTATTGGTCAATGCCAAATCTCCTGCCAAGCCTTTAGGTGCCGATGCACTGGCGCAAGCCCATCTTGACGGCGGCGGCAATACCGCCGAAAACCGCCGGGCGAAGAGCCCTCTGCCCGCGATACGCGACGACCAGAGGTTTGTTCCCGAGCAGCGCAGCAAGCGCGTATCCGCACTCGAAGAAGAAACCAAACGACTGATGACCAGGCTGAAGAGCGATCACACGACGGCACAGCCGGAGCTTGTAAAACAAAACAAAACGTCTGGCAGCAGCGGCGACGAGCTCAGGGAGAGAGCCCTGGAAATCGCGCGGCTCGAAGCTCAGATAGATAAAAGCTGGGAGGCCTATCAGAAGTTACCGCGCCGCAAATTCATCGGCGCCCGGACGCAGGAATACCGTTTCGCACAATACATTGAGGACTGGCGCATCAAAGTTGAACGTCTCGGCAATCTTAATTACCCGGAGCAGGCGCGCCGCCAGAAACTCTTCGGAAAATTGCAGCTCAGCGTTTCGATCATGAAGGATGGCAGTGTTGAAAGCATAGAAGTGAGCAAATCCTCCGGCCATCGAATACTGGATGCGGCAGCGATGCGCATCGTTAAACTCGCCGCCCCCTACTCTCCGCTGCCTCCAAGTATCACCAAGGATACCGACATTCTGACCATTACACGCACGTGGATGTTTACTTCGTCGGACAGACTGGAAAGCGAGTAACCATCATGACAGACAAGTACGCCGTCATCGGCAATCCCATCGCCCACAGCAAGTCGCCTGAAATTCACACAATGTTTGCTGAGCAATTCAAGGGCAAACCAGCAGGAGATATGGTTTATAAAGATCGCATTCTCGCGCCGCTGGATGGATTCGCCGCTACCGTTGAAAGATTACGCAAGGAAAGCTACAAGGGCTGCAACGTAACTGTGCCGTTCAAATTCGAGGCACTTCAATTATCTACGCGATTGATCGGGCGCGCACAAGTGGCGCGGGCCGTGAATACACTGAAATTTGAGGGCAACGCCATTTTGGGCGACAACACTGACGGATTCGGCTTAGTACGCGACATCACGAAAAATCTCGGCTTTGATATCGTTGGGAAACACGTTTTATTGATGGGAGCAGGCGGGGCTGCGCATGGTGTAGCTCAACCGCTTTTTGACATAAACGCAAATCTTGCCGTTGTTAACCGCACGGTGGAAAAAGCGCAACGCATGACGGCGGCTTTTGACAAACAGCATCAGGCAACCGTTCATACCTACGAAGAATTAGTGGGCCAACGATTCGACGTCGTCATCAACGCCACTTCCAGCGGGCTCGCCGATGAAATGCCAGCGCTGCCGCCCGGTATCTTCGCGCCCGGAGCATTGGCCTACGAGATGATGTACGGACGCGAAACGCCGTTCATGAAATTCGCCAGCGCCAACGGCGCAGCCGTGGTTTCGGATGGCTTCGGGATGCTGGTCGAACAAGCCGCTGAGTCGTTTTTTATCTGGCGCGGAGTGCGCCCCGAAACTGCGCCAGTCATTGCCGCACTGCGTAATCGATAATGAAAAAATTGCGGAGTTTGCTTTGGCGAGCATTGCTTGTCGCGATCGGCCTGGTGTTGCTGTACCAGGTCTGGCTGTTCGCGCACATCTGCTGGTGGGTGAAATTCAATCCCTCCACCAGCGCATTCATGGAAAATCGTCTGGCTATCATGCAGGACAAGAATCCCAATGCCGAACTCCGCTATAAGTGGGTGCCCTATGAGAATATTTCCAATGATCTTAAGCGTGCACTGATTGCTGCCGAAGATGCCAGATTTGTCGATCATGAGGGTTTCGACTGGGAGGGTATCCAGAAGGCTTATGAGAAGAACATGAAGAAGGGCAGGATCGTTGCAGGCGGTTCCACCATCAGCCAGCAGCTTGCCAAGAACCTGTTTCTTTCTACCAAGCGCACGCCTTGGCGCAAGCTGGAGGAGGCAGCAATCACCGTAATGCTTGAGGCAGTGATGGACAAGCGGCGCATTTTCGAAATCTACCTGAATGTCATCGAATGGGGGAACGGCGTGTTCGGTGCTGAAGCTGCCGCACGCCACTACTACAGCACAGGCGCGGCGAATCTTACCGCCGAACAGGCCGCCATGCTCGCCGCAATGGTGCCCAATCCACGCTACTACGATACGCACCGTGAAGCGCGCGGCCTGCTGCTCAAGACGGACTTCATTCTGTCGCGCATGAGCGACGCTGAAATTCCCTGAGCATCTGGAGCATGTTTTCATTACAATAGCGCGCGTTTCACAAGGTATGCGCGATGACTGAAAGCAACCAAGAACATCACTACACTGAAAATGTGCAGAATCACCTCAAACAGGTGGAATTTCTGCTGAGCAAGCACGCCTTGCTGGAAGGTGTTGTTCATCGGCAGGAGCTTCCACGCGAGGATCGGCATGCGCTGGTTGATACACTGGTGCACAAACAAAACCTCGCCGAATTGCAGCGCAAACTTGAGAGCCTGCACCCTGCAGATATTGCCTACATTCTGGAGGCCCTCCCTATCGAGCAGCGTTTGCTGGTTTGGGTCCTGGTCAAGTCGGAACGCGACGGCGAGATTCTGATTGAAGTTTCCGATGCGGTGCGTGAATCGCTGATTGCGACCATGAATCGCGATGAGTTGCGCGCTGCTGCCGAGCAACTCGATACCGACGAAATCGCCGACC
>JACREA010000095.1 GCA_016218465.1 Nitrosomonadales bacterium
ATGAACTACGTGAAGAACCAAGGTCGCGACCCAAAGGGGTATGAACAGATTTATGAAAATAAGCAATTGGCCTTATTCGACTGACGATACCTCGTAGCTCTGCTGCGAGGTAGTTCATTTCGTGCCGAACCCGCCGATCGATCCGATGAAGATCATCACCATGATCCAGAGCAAACGGCATATCAAGATGGCGGGGCAGGACAAACTGCGCATCGAGTTGAAATATGGCGACCTGCACCAGCGGGTGATGGCGATCAAGAATTTTTTTTTGGTGAATTGAAGTGATTCCGTGCAATAAGTAATGTCATGTAATGTAGATAAAGGCTCAACGTGCCGTATTCACCCTGCGACTCTGAGTAATTTATGTACCACCACGGCACCGCAAACCGGGAATGAATTATCATAAGCCGGCAAAACAAATAAAGTTCGTGGAGTGCAACATGAATAAGAAAATTATTGGCATCGTGCTTATCTTGTTTGCAAGCGGCGCTTGGCTCTATCTGAATTATTTGAACCAGCAGGAACAATTAGCCACTGAGGAAGCGCATAAGGCGATGTTACAAGCTCGTGCCCAGGCAAAAGCGAGATTTGGATCACTGCCTCGCACTGGCCTTGCCAATCAATAATGAAAATGCACCACAATTTCCCGTCCAATCTGCCAATAAATCCACCTTTAACTTTCTTCCCAGCGCCTCCGCAGCAACATAACGGTCAAGTTGTGATAAAGTAATTCAGCCGCTTCCCCGGCAGAAAATTACAGAGAGGCATCACAATGCAGGAAGTCATCACAAGGCTGGTTGATGTGCCGTTTGCGCGGATGTTCGTATTAGCCGGTATTGTTTTTCTTATTATCGCGGTACTGGGTAAGGTCGAGGGCAAGATCGATCCGGGCAACGTCGGCAGGGTAGGCGCATCGGTGCTCGGCATTGTGATGTTGGTCATCGGCATCGTCATGCAATACATCGAGATACGCGAGCTCGGCCAGGAAAGAATCGCCCAGCAGTCCCGTATTCAACCGCAGAATGCAACAGCTGCGCCTGCCGGCGGCATGACGGCAAAACAATCCGTTGCGCCGGAAACCTCTTCTGCAGACAAGCCCGCCATCAAGGTGGTTTCCGGCACTTACGGACGCAGTTGCAATGGCAAGGCGGGTAACGCCACGCAACAAATTGCCAAAGCCTGTGACGGAAAACCTGCCTGCGACTACGCTGTCGAACCTGTCGAACTGGAAGAAGCTCCGGCAAACTGCACCAGGGATTTTGCCGCTGAATGGAAATGCGGCAGCGATAGCACGGTGTATTCCGCCATTCTTCCGGTTGGCGCGGGCAAGAACGAAAAGCTGCATCTCGCCTGCGCAGGGTAATCCTGGAGAAGCGCCGATTTAATCCGTTAGTGGTTTGTCAGGCTCAACACGGGCTGGATTATTGGCGTTTCCATTTGGAAGTGGAATTCCATACCCACGCATCCATCAGGAATTTCTCCAGCGAACTGGTAAAATAATTAATTTTTCACAAGGAATACCAATGAGCTTGATCCGCCCATTTGCAGGGTTGCGCCCCGCGCCATCTCGTGCCGCCGAAATCGCGGCTCCACCCTACGATGTACTTTCCACCGAAGAGGCGCGCATGCGCGCGGCAGCCAAGCCATGGAGCTTCCTGCATATTTCAAAACCGGAAATTGACTTACCCGTGGACATTGATCCCTATGCGCCGGAAGTCTATGCCAAGGCAGCGGAGAACCTCAAAAAGATGCTGGCGGAGAAAGTGCTGGTGCGCGATGCGGCGCCATGCTATTACGCCTACCGCCTGATTATGGGCAGCCATAGCCAGACCGGGCTGGTGGCGGCGGCTTCGGTGCCGGACTACGACACCAACCGCATCCGCAAGCATGAGTTCACCCGCCCCGACAAGGAGGATGACCGGGTGCGACAGATTGATGCGCTCAATGCGCAGACCGGCCCGGTGTTGCTGGCCTATCCTTCCGCTCCGCAGGTGGATGCGATCCTCGAACGCGCCTCCAACGGCACACCGGACGCCGACGTAACCGCAGATGACGGCATCCGCCATACGCTGTGGGTGATCCGCGATGTGGCGACGCTCGGCCAGTTGACCGCCGCATTCGATGCCATGCACGCCCTTTACATCGCCGACGGGCACCATCGTTCGGCTGCCGCCTCGCGCGTGGCCGCAGCGCGGCACGGCGCCAATCCGGCGCACAGCGGCAATGAAAGCTACAACTATTTCCTGTCCGTCATCTTCCCCCACCACCAGATGAAGATCATGGATTACAACCGCGTCATGACCGACCTTAACGGCATGGATGCGGCGAAATTCCTGCAGCGCATCAGCGAGAATTTTTCGGTGCAGGCCAGCGCTACCCCCGTCAAGCCCGCCAAGCCCGGCGAGTTTGGCCTCTACCTGCCGGGGCAGTGGCACCGCCTGCAAATCCGCGCCGATCTGATCCCCTCAAACGACCCGGTGGCGCGCCTTGACGTGAGCCTGCTGCAAAACCACCTGATCGTGCCGGTGCTCGGCATCAGTGACTCGCGCCGCGACAAACGAATTGATTTTGTCGGCGGCATCCGCGGACTGGCGGAACTGGAAAAACGCGTCAACAGCGGCGAGATGGCCGCCGCCTTCTCCCTGTTCGCTACGCGCATGGAAGACCTG
>JACREA010000096.1 GCA_016218465.1 Nitrosomonadales bacterium
AGCACATAATCATATTCAGAATCAACAAGTTGTAGGGCATCACGCAATCGTGTTTCCCTGCGATCCAAATCAACCAATTCAATTTCTGCGCCTGCCAAGTCCCGGTTGGCAGGCAGTAAATCGTATTTGCCAGCCTCTGTATGTATCCGCGCCTCAGCTATCGTTTTGCTGCCCAGCAATACTTCATAAATGCTGGACTGCAAATCGCGTTTGTCCACGCCACTTCCCAGTGTGGCATTGCCTTGTGGGTCAAGGTCAATCAGCAAAACACGCTGTTTTGCAGCCGCAAGGCTGGCTGCCAAATTCACGCTGGTTGTTGTTTTCCCTACTCCGCCCTTTTGGTTGGTTACTGCTAATATCTTAGTCATGTTGCTTTACTCCCTTTATTTCCGGTTTCAAATGAAACGATAACCACTTTGGTAATTACTTTAGCGCTTAACTATTTATCTGAACTGTATTCGCCGCTGCTTATTTCTTCTGATCTAAACCCGAACGGTTATTTACAATTACCAAGCTGCGCGCCGCATGTAATCCTGGTACATGTAGAGGAATAACACGCTCCACCCTGCATCCTTCCGGCATGTCCTCCAATTCCTGTTGCGGAGCACCTTTCATCGCTGCCCACCGGCCATGTTGCGCCAGAAGATGGCGGGTATTGCGCAGGAATTCACCCAATTCGCTAAATGCGCGTGAGATGATGCCGTCAAACCTTTCCGTTGGCTGCCACTCCTCTACACGAACGCAGTAAACGCTCACGTTACGCAAGTCCAGTTCAATAACCGCTTGTTGTACAAAACTGGTTTTCTTGTTGTTACTGTCCAGTAAAGTAAACTGCCAGTCTGGTTGCGCGACCGCCAATACCAGCCCCGGCAAGCCCGCGCCACACCCCACATCCAGCCACCGCCCTGCCCACAGATGCGGCATTACTGCAAGGCTATCGAGCAAGTGATGACTCACCATCTGTTGCGGATCGTGAATGGCTGTCAAGTTATAAACCTTGTTCCATTTGTACAACAAGGCCAAATAATCCAGTAACTTGCGCTGCGCCTCCACATCCAGCGCAATCCCTAATTGGACGATACCTTGCTGTAATTCTTCAGCCAGATTCATGCACGCTTTTGGGCTTGCTGTCCATCACGGAAGCCGCGCTTGATATGCACCAGCAGCAGGGAAATTGCTGCCGGGGTAATCCCGGAAATGCGTGTTGCTTGCCCGACGGTTTCGGGTTTGTGCTGATTGAGCTTTTGCTGCACTTCGATAGAAAGGCCGCGCACCTCGCGATAATCGAGATTTTCCGGTAATCCTAGCGTTTCATATTGTTCGTTGCGCCCAATTTCATCGCGTTGCCGCTCGATATAGCCGTGATATTTCGCCTGTATTTCCACCTGCTCGGAGACTTTTTCATCGCCCACCCCCGCACCCGTTCCGGGTAATGTCAACAGATTGGCATAATTCACATCCGGGCGGCGCAACAGTTCATGCAGCGAGTATTCGCGTTCAATCGGTTTGCCCAATACACGCACCGCGTCCTCAGCAGACAGGTTGCGCGGATTCACCCAAGTGCTGCGCAACCGTTCCTGCTCGCGTGCGATGGACTCGCGCTTCTGCTCGAATGCCTGCCAGCGCGCGTCATCAACGATACCGAGTTTGCGCCCAGCCTCGGTCAACCTTAAATCCGCATTGTCCTCGCGCAATTGCAATCGGTATTCCGCGCGGCTAGTGAACATGCGATACGGCTCGGAAACGCCGCGCGTGATCAGGTCGTCCACCAGCACGCCCAGATAGGCCTCGTCACGGCGCGGGCACCAGGCTTCCCGACCGCTGGCTTGCATCGCAGCATTCAACCCGGCCAGCAGGCCCTGCGCTGCGGCCTCTTCATAACCGGTCGTTCCGTTGATCTGCCCGGCGAAAAACAATCCATGTATCGCCTTGGTTTCCAGCGAGCTTTTCAGCCCGCGCGGGTCAAAATAATCGTATTCGATCGCATAACCGGGGCGCAGGATATGCGCGTTCTCCAGCCCCCTTATGGAACGCACCAAGGCAAGTTGCACGTCGAAGGGCAAGCTGGTGGAAATGCCGTTTGGATACACCTCATGGGTAGTCAACCCTTCAGGTTCGAGAAAAATCTGGTGCGAATTTTTGTCGGCAAAGCGCGTGATTTTGTCCTCGATGGACGGACAATAGCGCGGCCCCACCCCTTCGATCACGCCGGTAAACAATGGCGAGCGATCCAGCCCGCCGCGAATGATGTCATGGGTGTGCTGGTTGGTTTCAGTGATCCAGCAAGGCAACTGCCGCGGATGCTGCGCAGCGCTTCCCATGTATGAAAACACAGGTACTGGGTCATCGCCCGGCTGCTCCCGCATCACCGAATAATCGATGGTCCGTCCGTCAATGCGCGGCGGTGTACCGGTCTTCAGCCGCCCTACTGGCAGGCTCAGTTCGCGCAAACGCCGAGCCAGGCTGATGGAGGGAGGGTCACCGGCACGACCCGCCGGATAATTAGCCTGCCCGACATGGATCAGCCCGGACAGGAACGTGCCCGTTGTCAGCACCACGGTTTTCGCGCTGAAACGCAAGCCGAGTTGCGTGACCACCCCGCACACCCGATCTTGCTCAACCAGCAAATCGTCCACCGCTTGCTGGAACAGCCACAGGTTGGGCTGATTTTCCAGCCTTGTTCGGATCGCCTGCTTGTACAGGATGCGGTCGGCCTGCGCGCGTGTCGCGCGCACTGCCGGGCCTTTACTGGAATTCAGGATGCGGAACTGGATGCCGCTCTCGTCGGTTGCCGCCGCCATTGCCCCGCCCAGCGCATCCACCTCCTTGACCAGATGCCCCTTACCGATTCCACCAATCGATGGATTGCAGGACATCTGCCCGAGTGTTTCGATGTTGTGGCTGAGCAGCAACGTCCTGCAACCTGTGCGCGCGCTGACCAAAGCAGCTTCCGTGCCGGCATGGCCACCGCCCACCACGACCACATCGAATATATCGGGGAAATTCATGTTGCCGCTATTTTGGAAAGGAGGCGCATCATACAACAGCGCATCTGGAATCCCAAACACATTGGAACCCCAAGTTGTTCCA
>JACREA010000094.1 GCA_016218465.1 Nitrosomonadales bacterium
AAATCGCGCCTGGCCAATAGATCCGGCCTGCGCAACCACGTCCTGCCCAACGACTGCTGAAGCCGCCAACGCTGTATATCCGCATGATTGCCGGACAACAACACCGGGGGCACGGCTTCCGCATTAAACAATTTCGAGTTGGTAAACTGTTCCGGGCGGGTGTAGTGAGGACAATCCAGCAAGCCCTGCACAAACGAATCCTGCTCCGCCGATTCGGCATCGCCCAATACACCGGGCAGTTGCCGCACCAGACTATCCATCAACACCATTGCCGCCAACTCGCCACCGGACAACACATAATCGCCGATGGAAATTTCTTCATCCACATACTGGCGCAGCAGGCGTTCATCAATGCCTTCGTAACGTCCCGCCAGCAAGATCAAACCATCATCAGACTGCGCCACCAGTTCCTTGACCACTGCATGTGTCAGCAACCTGCCTTGCGGCGACAGATACACCACCCTGCTCTTCTTCACGCCGCTTGCTGCCTGCCGCTGCCTGGCTGCGTTGATCGCGCCCGCCAGCGGCTCTGCCAGCATCACCATTCCGGGACCGCCGCCGTAGGGTCGATCATCGATGGTGCGGTAATTGTCCGTCGTAAAATCGCGCGGATTCCACGTCTGTAAAACAAACTTGCCCTGTTCTGCCGCGCGCCGCGTAATACCGTATTGCGTCAGCGCATCGAACATTTGCGGAAATAGTGTGATGACATCAAATATCATCTACGGCATCCACATAAATTCATTTGGGGGGCGAATCGCGGTGTCGCGTGCTCGCTCACTCCTCGTCTATCTATCAAGATATGCCTCGTCGTTCGCTGCGCGGCTCCTTGCGCTTCATCCCCCAAAATTAATTTCTGAGGATGCCTTTTCAGTAATCCGCCGACCAATCCACCCGGATTGTCCTGTTTTTCAAATCCACCTGCTTGATGGCCGAAGCCACAAACGGAACCAGGATTTCACCGCCGTCGCCCTGCACACTCAATACCTCGTTTGCGCCGGTTTCCAACAGGCTTGTTACTGTGCCCAACGATACGCCCGCTTCATTCACCACAGTGAGTCCGATCAAATCTGACCAGTAGTATTCGCCTTCGTCCTGCTCCGGCAGGCTGCTGCGCGGTACGGCAATCAGCAAACCTTTCAGTCTCTCGGCGGCCGTACGGTCGGGGCAATCCGGTAATTGCGCTGCCAGCGTTTTGCTGTGCGCCTCACACTGCTTGACTTCCACCTCACGCCACGGGCCATGTTCATGGCCTATCCACCATGTCCGGTAATCCAGCAGGCTGTCGACATATTCGGTGAACGGCTGGATTTTGACCCAACCGCGAATGCCGTGTGCGGCCACTATGCGCCCCATGATCACCATGGGATTTGCTTCGTCAGTCTTGGACAGCGGCACTCGCTAATGTGAAACACGCGTAGCGTTCGTTCGCCTCCTCGCCCGCTTGCGGGATAACCAGCGACTTGGTCGCCGTCTTTAGGCGGCCTAGTCGAATGGCTAGTAGTTCCATCAGAGGATTGAGGAGAGGGAAACGGGCGCCATGTTTCATGATTAGGTGTGACGTTGCCGCCATGCCCGTTAAAATCAGGCTGCCGCAGTTCCGGCACGCTTGACCAGCTTGGCAACGGTGTCGCTCAATTGCGCACCCTTGCTTTGCCAGTGGCTCACGCGCTCCAGTTGCAGGCGCAACGCTTCCTGACCTTCCGCCACGAGCGGATTGTAGAAGCCGATGCGCTCGATGAAACGGCCATCGCGGCGGTTGCGAGAATCTGCTACCACCACATTGAAAAACGGACGATTCTTGGAACCGCCACGGGAAAGACGAATGATTACCATATAAAAAACCTATTCAAGTTAGTTGGCCCAGCGAAAGGGCGCGAATTCTACGACATTTGAGGCACTTCTTGCAACCCATAGAAAATCACCCAGAGAAAATCAATTGGGTTTCACCGGTGCAGCAGCACTTCCAGAACAAACCTGGTACCCAGATAAGCCAACAGCAAAAACACAAAACCGCTCACCGTCCAGCGCACCGCCGTACGGCCCCGCCAGCCATAGGAGTAATGCCCCCACAGCAGCACGGCGAACACACCCCAAGATAAAAATCCGAACAGCACCTTGTGATTGAACCGCCACGCCATGCCGAATATCTCCTCGGAAAATACCGCGCCGGATGCCAGCGTCAGCGTCAGCAGTACGAAGCCGATGGCTATCATGCGGAACAACAGGGTTTCCATGGTCAACAGCGGCGGCAGGCTTCGCAGGACGCGCGGCATATTCGCGTGATGCAGACGTTTCTCCACCTGCGAGATCAGCACCGCGTGCAGCATGGCGATGGTAAACAGACTATAGGCCAGCATCGCAGCGGTGATATGCGCCCTGAAGGCCAACAAACCGGTATTTTCGAGCTGGTGCGCTGAAGGGAAAAGTTCCGGCAGCAATATTGCCACCGCTGCCAGAGGCAGCACCAGCGCCTGCAACCCGCCAATGGGATAGAAAAAGCGCGCCAGCCAATACACCAACAGCGTCAACCAGAAAATCAGCGACAGCGCGTTAAGCAGACTCAGATTAAATCCGCCATTGGCAAATACATCATGGGAAAGCAGGTAACCGTGCAAAGCCAACGGGATCAACACCATATGCCCCATTGCCCCGCGGCTCACCACATCTTCCTCGCCGCGTCCCTGTGCCCGCCAGAAATAGGCGGCCAGCACGCCATAGGCGGCAGAAGCGATCAGCGACAGGAGAAGATTAGACATTTTTTATCAGGATGTTTTAGACTTCGCGAATTCTACACCATAAACAACACCATACCCATATGCTGGACAACCTTACCAACCGCCTCTCCGGCGTAATCAAAACGCTGCGCGGACAGGCGCGTCTTACCGAAAGCAACATCCAGGATACCTTGCGCGAAGTACGCATGGCACTGCTCGAAGCCGACGTTGCATTGCCGGTCGTCAAGGAATTCATCGCCCAGGTCAAACAGGCCGCGCTCGGGCAGGAAGTCATCGGCAACCTGAATCCGGGGCAGGCGCTGATCGGCGTGGTGCACCGCGAACTCACCAAACTGATGGGCGAGCACAACGACGCTCTCAACCTCGCCACCACCCCGCCCGCCGTGATCCTGATGGCCGGTTTGCAGGGCGCGGGCAAGACCACCACCAGCGGCAAGCTGGCCAAACTTCTGCGCGACCAGCATAAGAAAAAGGTGCTGCTGGTCAGCTGCGACGTTTACCGCCCGGCGGCAATCGAACAATTGCGCACGCTGGCGCAGCAGTTGGAGATCGACTTCTTCGCCTCGGACATCAGCCAGAAGCCGCAGGACATCGCGTTGGCCGCTTTGGATTTTGCGCGCAAGCATTACCACGATGTGCTGATCGTCGATACCGCCGGACGACTGGCGATCGATGCCGCGATGATGGCTGAAATCCAGCAATTGCACGCCGCACTCAAGCCGATCGAGACGCTGTTCGTGGTCGATGCGATGACCGGACAGGACGCAGTGAACACCGCCAAGGCATTCGGAGACGCGCTGCCGCTGACCGGCGTGATCCTCACCAAGCTGGACGGCGACGCGCGGGGCGGCGCAGCACTTTCGGTGC
>JACREA010000098.1 GCA_016218465.1 Nitrosomonadales bacterium
CATTTATGGGCAAATACAATCCTGACTTTTGACTGGGTATAAGACCATGGAAAAAAGCACCACGTATATTCTGCATGTCTGCCCAAAAATCCCTGCCCGTCTGGCGCGCCTTGAAGAGCTGGCAAACAATCTATGGTATAGCTGGGATCGTCCGACACGCGCATTGTTCGCACGGTTGCATCCGAATTTGTGGAAGGCCACTGAGCAAAGCCCGAAGGCATTTTTGAAGCGCATAGATGAACAGCGACTACTGAATGCAGCGGAAGATCAAGTGTTTATTGGCAATTTCAACCGCGTATTGGCGGCTTACGACACTTATCACGATCATTACACGCCAGTTCACGGCGCAGACTGGTTGAAGCAGGATGATTTGATTGCCTACTTTTGCGCCGAATTCGGTTTTCACGAAAGCTTCCCGATTTACTCCGGTGGCCTGGGAATTCTGGCAGGCGATCATTGCAAGGCGGCCAGCGATTTGCGTTTGCCGTTCGTTGGCGTCGGATTGCTGTACCGCCAGGGCTATTTCCATCAAACCATTGATAGCGAAGGCAACCAGATTGCCACCAATACCGACTCGCATTTCGACGTTTTGCCTATCAAGCCGTCCAAACGTTCCGATGGCTCCGAAGCCTATATCTCCGTGGATTTGCCGGGCCGCAAGCTCAAAATCAAGATATGGCAGGCAAGGATCGGACATATCACACTGTATTTGCTGGACACCGACCTGGAAAGCAACAGTCCGCATGACCGCAACATCACACACCGGTTATACGGCGGCGACAAAGTTATGCGCATGGAGCAGGAAATCGTGCTCGGCATCGGTGGTGTACTTGCATTGCGAGAGCTTGGTTTGCGGCCGACGGTGTGGCACATCAACGAAGGGCATGCGGCGTTCCTGGTGCTGGAACGAATCCGCCAGAAGATTACCGAGGAAGGCCTGGATTTCGCATCCGCGCTCGAATGCGTGGCGGCCAACTCCGTATTCACCACACACACACCCGTACCTGCCGGTCATGACCATTTCAACGAAGAAATGGCACAGACCTATTTTGAAGACTATTACCCGCAGCTCAAACTGAACCGCGAAGAATTTCTGGCGCTAGGCCATGCCAAGGACAGTCCCGATTTCAACATGACAGCACTGGCCATTCGAGGCACGCGCTTCAACAATGGCGTTTCGCGTATTCATGGCAATGTGTCGTCGGCCATTTGCGGCGGCATGTGGCCGGAAATCGAGCACCGGGAAAACCCGATGACTTACATTACCAACGGCGTGCACGCGCCGACTTTCCTGGCATCCGAGTGGATCGAAGTGTTCGAACGCCATCTTGGCCTGGAGTGGAGCGCGCGCATGAACGACGTGGAGTTCTGGGATGGCATCGACAAAATCCCCGATCATTTATTCTGGAGCGTGCGCCAGTCACTGAAGGCGAAGATGCTGAATATGGTTCGCGAGCGCATCAGCGAGCAGCATTTCCGCAACCATGGCTCAGAGGCACACCTGGATCGACTGCTCAAGTATGTCAATCCGGAAAACCCAAACATCCTCACCGTTGGTTTTGCACGCCGCTTTGCAACCTATAAACGCGCGACCATGCTGTTTGGCAATCTCGATTTGCTGCGCGAAATACTGAACAATCCGGAACGCCCGGTGGTATTCATCTTTGCCGGAAAAGCCCACCCGGCAGACAATCCCGGGCAGGATCTGATACGACATGTCACCCACATATCCAAGATGACGGAATTCGTCGGGAAAATTCTGATGGTGGAAGGCTTCGATCTGGCCATGTCGCGCAAACTGATTTCCGGTGTGGATGTCTGGCTTAACAATCCGTTGTATCCGCTGGAAGCCAGCGGCACCTCAGGCATGAAAGCGGGTATCAATGGCGCCATCAACCTGTCTGTGCTGGATGGCTGGTGGGGCGAGGGCTATGACGGCAAAAACGGCTGGGCGATCAAACCGGTATCGGAATCGTTGAGCGAAGAAGTTCGCACGCGGGAAGAAACGCGCACCCTCTATGAGCTGCTGCAAGACCAGGTCGTGCCGTTGTACTACGGGCACAGCGGGATGGGATTCTCGCCTGACTGGGTGAAGATGTCCAAACGCTCAATGGCGAGCATCCTGCCGCGTTTTAATTCAAGGCGTATGGTGAGCGAATATCTCGACAAGTGCTACCTACCAGCCAGCCGGCAATACCGTTTGTACAGGCAAAACAAATGCGAAAATTCAAGAAGTATCGCCTCATGGAAAGCGCGCGTCCGCCAGTCCTGGCATGGCGTCACATTGCAACGACTGGATGCAGGGCAGAAAGAGATTATCTTCGGGGGTAATCTGCACTTTGAGGTAGCGGTCAGGCTGAATGGGCTCGATCCCGGCGACGTAGTCGTGGAGATGCTGCTGGGGTTATTTGCCAAACGTGAAAATTTTTTTGAACCGATACGCTACAGATTTGAAGCTACCGGCACGATGACTAAAGCGGGCGAAAATATCTTTGCGCTGGAAGTCAAACCGGAGCTATGCGGCAAACTTGAATATCATATCCGCGCGTATCCATACCACAAGATGCTGACACATCCGTTCGAGATGGGCATGATGCGTTGGCTGTAAAAAGGGGCATCTCAAAATCCAGATTTCATCCCAACTGCTGCGTTGCATAAAAAATTTCTTGCTTACATATAACACATATGCGGCGCGGCGAAATTTTTTCTGCGCCTTGCATTTGGGCGAACTCTGAATTTTTAGAAGCCCCTTTAACACAACGCTCGTGCTCGGTGATAATTCATCCTAAAAACCGCAGTTGAACGATGCAAACCCTTCGATACGCCCGCTGTGCGGGCTACTCAGGGCGAGCGGACTCTCGCCAAATTGGAGACCACCCCGTTCGTGCTGAGTACCTTGCGTGGCAAGGTGTATCGAAGCATGAGCGGGGTGGCAACTGCGGTTTCCAAGTTCATAGAAAGGTGAGTCTGCATTGGCTGAATTGAAAGTCCTGTTTGCAACCTCCGAAGTCGCTCCTTTGATTAAAACGGGAGGGTTGGCGGATGTCAGCGCTGCATTGCCCGCAGCCTTGCGCGCCATCGGCGTGGATGCACACGTGCTGGTGCCGGGTTACAACCAGGTCATGGCACAACTGACTCAGCATGAAGTTGTGGCGGTTTTCGATAATTTGCCGGGCTTTCCTTCATCACGGCTGTTATCCGGCAAGATGGCGCATAACATTCCCCTGCTGGTACTGGACTGCCCGAGCTTGTATCAGCGTGACGGTGGACCTTATCAGGATGTCACCGGTCACGATTGGGCGGACAATGCACTGCGTTTTGGTCTGCTCTCCAAAGTAGCCTCCGTGCTAGGCAGCAGCGCTTCACCGCTCGATTGGCATCCTGATCTGGTGCATTGCAATGACTGGCAGACAGGCTTGATACCTGCCTATTTGCATTTCGCACAGGGTGCGGCGCCGAGCATCATCGCGATCCACAATCTCGCATTCCAGGGAATTTTCCCGCCCGCGACGGTGCTGCAATTAGGCTTGCCACCATCCTGTTTCAGCATCAACGGCGTCGAGTTTTACGGCAGCATGTCCTTCCTCAAGGCAGGCTTGTACTACGCCGACCACATCACCACCGTCAGCCCGAACTACGCCAGGGAGATTCAGCAGGCAGAACTCGGTTTTGGCCTGCAGGGCTTGCTCTTCGAACGTCGAGACAGCCTCACCGGCATGCTTAACGGCATCGACACCGAAGAATGGAATCCTGCGGACGACCACCATCTTGCAATGCAATACAGCGTTGCAGACATGACCGGCAAGGCCACGAACAAACAGGCGCTGCAAAAAAAACTGGGGCTGAACCCCGACCCGGATGTGCCGCTGCTCGGGGTAGTCAGCCGCTTCACACACCAGAAGGGACTGGACTTGTTGCTGGAGATCGCGCCGCGCTTGACCGAATTGCCGGCTCAATTGGCCATGCTCGGCAGCGGCGAAGCGCATATGCAGAAAACCGCGCGCGACTTGTCGCATCGCTATCCCGGCAAGATCGGCGCAGTGATCGGTTTCAGCGAGGACTTGTCGCACCAGATCGAAGCCGGAGCGGACATGTTCGTCATGCCGTCGCGCTTCGAACCCTGCGGGCTGAACCAGTTGTATAGCCAACGCTACGGAACTCCTCCCATCGTCCATGCCACCGGCGGGCTCTCCGATTCTGTCGTGGACTGCACCCCGGCAACACTGAAGGACGGAACCGCCAGCGGCTTCATGTTCGACGGCATGACCGCCGAAAATCTGTTCATCGCCATCCAGCGTGCAATCGGCCTGTATCACGATAAAATCAAATGGAAGGCACTGTGCAAAAACTGCATGACAAAAAACTTCAGTTGGCATCACAGTGCTGAAGCCTATCTCGCGGTGTATCGCAAGGTGCTGGGGCAGCAGGGTTGAGAAGCTCAGGTTTCTTTCAAGCCGGATAATGGTATTATTTTAATGCATGACAGCCCCTTAAAAATGGAAACGCTATTGAATCAATCACCGGAAAATCTGGTCGAGGTCAACGATCTTCATTTCGCGTACGGCCAACGGGAGGTGCTGAAAGGCATCAACCTCACTATTCCGCGCGGGAAAATCGTTGCCATTCTTGGCGTCAGCGGAAGCGGCAAGACCACGCTGTTGCGCCACTTTGGCGGACAACTGCGACCATCGCGCGGCAGCGTGAAATTCCTGGGTAAAGTGGTGCATGAACTCGGCAATCATGACTTATACGAGATGCGCCGGGAAATGGGCATGATGTTTCAGGTAAGCGGACTGTTTACCGATCTGTCGGTGTACGACAACCTTGCCTATCCGATGCGCGAGCATACCGATCTTTCTGAAGAGTTGATCCATGATCTGGTGTTGATGAAGCTTCATGCGGTAGGCTTGCGCAACACCCACAAACTGATGCCCGGTGAACTTTCCGGCGGCATGGAAAGGAGGGTGGCGCTGGCCCGCGCGACTGCGCTCGACCCCACGCTGATCATCTATGACGAGCCGTTCGCCGGCCTTGACCCGATTTCACTCAACACCATCGCGAACCTGATCCGGCGGCTGAACGACGCGCTCGGGGTGACTTCGGTTGTGGTGACCTACGATCTGTTTGAATCGCTGAAAGTAGTCGACTATGTGTACTTCATCCATGACGGCAAGGTCGTGGCGGAAGGCGTGGCATCAGAAATGCGCGAATCGAAAGACCCGTATATCTACCAGTTTGTTCATTCCAAACCGGATGGCCCGGTTACCTTCCAGTATCCGAGCAAGCCGTATGCGGATGATCTGGAAATCAGGGCGGCAGAGGTTTGACTTGAGTCGTGCAGGTTGGGTCAAGTAACTTGGAGGTTTTATCGTGGTGCTTTTATCGGAAAAATTAGGGTGTGCTAAATTTTCACTCCCAATAAAAACAAGGCATGGCGCGATGGATGACAGAATGTACACCTCGAAGGTGCCTTTCCCGGCATTTTTTGGGGCGCCTACTTTACGTTGGGCAATTACTGAGGGGAAGCACTATGAGAGCACTAAGCGAGATTGCAAAAGAAATCAGAGCCGACTGGCGAGTGATCAACAACGCTGCGGCTAGAGAGGCTCTTGAATGTATGGATCGCATGGGTCAGATTACCGAGCGTTTCGTTGCCGATCCAAATGGACACCCGGCTGTCGGCACTTTTTTAGCACATTCCGTCGGCTGGCGCGGTGAAACTGCACGCCGTGTCAAGAAAGAACTCCGCACCATGTGCGGCCACCCGAGGCCATAATAGTGAGCGCATTAAATGGACACGCATAAAGTTATGCTCCGTTGCGACCTCTGCAACAGAGAGTTTCAATTTGGTCCTCACCGGTATGATGGCAAGCACATCCCTCGCTACCAAATCACAGTTTGCATGTCCTGCTGGAATGGAAACTGGGATGGCTGGGCACCGCATTTAGAAGAACGCCTAATTTCGCATCTGGAGAAAAAAGAGTTGCCCATACCTGAGCGAAATTCAAATGGATGGCTTCCCCGTGAGTAGGGTATTCGCTCAACCCGGCAGTCAAGCGGGTCTGCTCAAAAGCGCGCAG
>JACREA010000099.1 GCA_016218465.1 Nitrosomonadales bacterium
AAAGGTGTGTTTTCGCGCTGCCAGCATGAATTGGCACGTGGCCAAACGTTTGATGGCTGTTTCTGGTAAAGTCCGGTTGTGGCTCGGCGTTTTTTCCAGTGAACTGCCGATTGCAGGTTAAATAGCGCTTCATAAGGAGTATTTTAGTTGCAAGAAATCCTGCAATATTTGAAAGAACACGGTGAGCGGCTCGACTCGGAGATTGCCAAGGATACAGGTATCTCGCTTGCAAAAGTGCGCGCCGGCGTGTCAAATTTAATCGCCAATGGTGAAGTTATCATGTGCCATTTGGTCCGGTTTGAAAAGGGCAAGAGGAGCGAAGGGATGCTCTATCGGGTGGCAGGATATATTCCGCCTGTAGGGCCAGGCAGGAAACCAAAGGCGCAGATATAAAGTGCAGCAGTCGTGACTTCATCTGACAGTTTCGATTTGAATGATACGAACTGTCTGTCAATCAAAGTTCAGCCGCTACATCTGAACACGCATATCATTCACCGCTTGCCCAAAAAAATAACCAACTAGTCAATAATTTCACCGTTGTTCAACAGGGGTGCAACCAGCTTTTCGAAGTTTTTGGGCGGGACGTATTGCAGCACGGGTTTTTCTTCGCCGCCCAAAGTGATATCCAGGCCGTTTTGCGGATACAGCCAGTGGATTGCGCCGCTTTTCTTTTCCTTGATACGTTGAACAGGCTGGCCGAATCGCTTGCTGATAATTCCTTCTTCAAGGCGAACCGACGGCATATAGGTCAGGCTGACAATCGGTAGTGTACGCACTCTGGCTGCATCTTCCTGCGCCAGGGTGATTTTTTTGCCGCTGCTGGTGTTGCTGATGCGCAAACCGCGTTCATACATTGTCAGCAACTCTGCATCGGGAACAGCGATGGTTGTGACGATTTTTGATTTTAACCCCGCCATTGTGACTTGCTCGAAGAACATCTCTGCTACCAGATGTCCGCTTGGCGACATGAATAAACTGGACTTGGCTTCTTCCTGGAAACGCTGTTCGGCTTCGTTGGTGGTGCTAAGCCCGAGTGTCAAACCGAAGATTCGTGTCGTGTCAGGTGTGGGGTGTTCGATATGCCATGGCAGTCCGCTTTTGTCGTCTGGTCTGCCTGGCATGAAAAACGTGCTCGCGAGAATCAGAACTGAGAGAAGGCCGACCCACCAGTATATATTTCGATCGGTTGTCATTCTTGAAGTTTTTCTTGTCCGGAAGGGCCGGAAAAATCTGGCAAACGCTGTGCCTTACAGCTGCTTGCCGACCAATGAGTGCAAGCTGGGCAGATCAAGCAATTCCACTGAGCGAGCCTTGACGTTAATCAAGCCGTTATCCTGAAAATTCGAAAATGAGCGGCTGACGGTTTCCAGTTTTAACCCCAAATAGCTGCCGATTTCCTGGCGCGACATGCGCAACTGAAATTGTGTCGGCGACAGGCCTCGCGCCGCAAAACGCTGTGACAGGCTGAGCAAAAATACGGCCAGGCGTTCCTCGGCACGCATTGAGCCGAGCAGCAGCATGATGCCCTGGTCGCGCACTATTTCGCGGCTCATGATTTTGTGAAGGTGGCGTTGCAGGCTTGGAAATTTGCGGCTCAACGTCTCCAGTTTGTTGAATGGCAGTTCGCATACTTCGCTATTTTCCAGTGCTACCGCCTCGCAGGTATGGTGATCGGTACAGATCGCATCAAGGCCGATGATTTCACCGTGCATTTGGAAGCCCGTTACTTGTTCGCGCCCGTCTTCGTGCAAAGCCTGGGTTTTGAATGAGCCGCTGTGAATGGCATACAGCGACTGGAACTTATCGCCGCTGCGGTAAAGATAATCGCCGCGCGCATAACCGCGCTTGAGACGGCTGAGATCGTCCATCTGCTGCATTTCATCAATGCTGAGACCTATAGGCAGGCAAAGCTCGCGCAAATTGCAGTTGGAACAAGCTGCTTTGAGGCGAAAGTTCGAAACGGATCGTTGCATGTTGCTTACCATTGGAAAGTGGGAAGTACCGAAAGATTGGCTTCTTTTCTTATTGTAAATTCTAATTTTACCAAATATGACATGGATTTTGACATATATCAAACCGGTTATGGGTGGCTAACTGGCATAATCCTGAACATTGTGTGGGGATATTTATGGATGAGCCAGTCAATCAATTGGTAGTGGACTTGGAATTGATACGCAGGCTGGATAAAAACGGCCCACGCTATACCTCCTATCCGACCGCAGACCGCTTCATTGAAGCCTTCAATGCCGAAAGCTACAGGCAATGGGTGGCAAAGCGCGAGATCGGCGGCATCGCCCGTCCCCTGTCGCTGTATCTCCACATTCCGTTCTGCAATACGTTGTGCTTTTACTGCGCCTGCAACAAGGTCATCACCAAGGATCGCAGCCAATCAGCCGAATATGTGGGCTACCTGATCAAGGAAATGGCGATGCAGGCGGAGTTGCTCGGGCCGGGGCAGGTTGTCGAGCAGTTGCACTTCGGCGGCGGCACACCGACATTCATGAGCGATGATGAAATTCGCCAATTGATGGCGGCGATACGCCAGCATTTCAAGCTGGTGGAAGACGGCGAATACTCGATCGAGATCGACCCGCGCAAGGTGAGCGACGCAACCATCGCGCTGCTCGGCAAGGAGGGGTTCAACCGCATCAGCATCGGCGTGCAAGATTTTGATGCCGAGGTGCAGCGAGCGGTGAACCGGATACAGAGCGAGGAAGAAACACTGAACGTCATCCGCGCCGCGCGCGCCAACGGTTTCAAGTCTGTCAGCATCGACCTGATTTACGGATTGCCCAAACAAACGCTGGAAGGCTTTGGGGTGACGTTGGATAAGGTGATTGCCGCGAATCCGGATCGCCTGTCCATCTACAATTACGCGCATATGCCGACCGTCTTCAAGCCGCAGCGGCGCATTCACGAAGAGGATTTGCCCGCACCGCAAGTCAAACTGGACATTCTCAGCATGGCGGTGAACAAGCTGACCAAGGCGGGCTATGTGTATATCGGCATGGACCATTTTGCCAAACCGGAAGACGAACTAGCTGTGGCGCAACGTCAAGGCCGGCTGCACCGCAATTTTCAGGGATATTCAACGCACTCGGATTGCGACCTGGTCGCGCTCGGCGTGAGCGCTATCGGCAAGATTGGGCCGACCTACAGCCAGAACTACCGCGAGTTGGAAGATTATTACGACGCGCTTGACAGAAACGAACTGCCCATCATGCGCGGCCTGGAATTGAACGCCGACGACCTGGTGCGTCGCGCCATCATTCAGGCGCTGATGTGCCATTTCGAGATTTCCAAGGAATCGTTCAACATCGCCTACCTGATCGATTTCGATCACTATTTCGCCACCGAGATGGAAGAGTTGCGCGAGTATGAACGCGAAGGACTGTTGGAAATGTCTCCGCAATGGATCGAAGTGACACCCAAGGGACGCATGCTGATCCGCAACATCTGCATGATA
>JACREA010000097.1 GCA_016218465.1 Nitrosomonadales bacterium
ACGCTCACCACCGAAGTTGATGCTTGGCAATTGCGCCGCAATATGGAGCAACGTGGCATCGAGTGGAAGTTCACCCGGCAGGATGCGGATATAAAAATGGCTCGGCATTATGTTTCGTAATTTATGGTTTTATATACTAGTCAATTTTGAGTATTTCAAATTTACACTGTTAGACGTATAGTCGGGCAGCTAAATATTTTCCAAGTGAAATGATTAATGGAGGTTGGTTAATGAGACTATTTCAATATCAGCTGGTTATTGCCGTTTCATTTGTTGGCTTGACCGCATCGGGCGTCTGGGCTGAAGACTTGGCAAGCGAGAAGGAATATCTTCAGGAATTTCCTGTCGTATTAAGCGCATCACGTTTGTCACAGCCGCTGTCGGAAGCGCCCAATGCGGTGACGGTCATAGATCGCGCGATGATCAAGGCATCCGGGTTTCAAACTATTGCAGATTTGTTCAGGCTGGTTCCGGGCATGTATGTCGGCTATGAAAACGGGCATACACCGATTGTTGGCTATCATGGCTCAACCGAACAATATTCGCGCCGGATGCAGGTTCTTGTGGATGGCCGCAGTGTTTACCTTCCGCCATTCAGCAGCGTGAGCTGGGAAGATATTCCGCTGCATATTGAAGATGTCGAACGCATTGAGGTTGTACGCGGCCCGGCTGCGGCTTCTTACGGCGCAAACTCGCTTCAAGGGGTGATCAACATCATCACACGCGACGCGTCGAGCGTGGGTGGAACCAGTGTTTCTGTTGCAAAAGGGAACGGCGGAATTTCGGATGTATCGGCACACATGGGTAAAGCCGGTGCTGAACTGGACTACCGGGCCACGCTGGCCTACCGTGCCGACAATGGTTTTGACACGAATGTATTGCATGACAGCAATGCCACTCGCATGGCTAACCTGCGTGCTAACTATCATCCTAACTTGTCGGATAGTTTTGATTTTCAATTGGGCTATAACGAGGGCGTGCGGGGTGTGGGTACCGCCGGAAGGCCTACGGATCCATTTGCTGATACCAGGTCGTCTTCAAATTTTCAGCAAGTCAGCTGGTTGCGCGCGCTGCCGCAATTTGATGAGTTCAAGCTGAATTACTATCGCATTTACCGAAGCTCCAAAGATTACTTATCTTCACCCACCGTTAATACTACAGAACCGGGGCACACTGTCATTCGTCAAGAGCTGGAGCTGCAACACACGCTGCATATGGGCACAAGCAACCGCATGGTTTGGGGTGGAGGCATACGCTATGATTCAGTGGGGGCTCCCGCTGCCTTGGCAATCCCGCAATCTCTTCACCAGTCGCGATTATTTGCGCACGATGAATGGAGAATGGTTGAATCTGCCGTGCTGAATGCGGGCGCCATGCTCGAAGACGATGGGATGGGGCACCGCAACACTTCTCCCAGGGCCTCGCTTAATTACCATCTCACGCCGCAACATACCTTGCGCGCAGGTACGTCTGTCGCCTACCGAAGCCCTGCTACTATTGAAGAAAAAAGCAACATCCCCGGCCTGTTTCTTTCGCTAGGCGGGTTGAGGCCGGAAAAGATCCATTCAAAAGAGATCGGCTACCTGGGTGAATTAAACACGATTGGGATGACGGTCGATGCAAGAGCGTATTACGACCGGGTTAGTGACATTGTTTATTATGATCCATCCCCGCTGGGTCCCCCTACTTATGACGGCAAGCCATACAGCTTCAGCAATTTGCTATCCGCAATCTATAGAGGATTTGAAGGGACAATTAAACAAAAATGGGGAGAAAGAAGCAACCTGATCTTCAATTATTCCCGCCAGATTGTAAGTTGCTCGGTGACTGGTACGCTCAGGGAGCCACTTTTTACACCAATATTGCAGGGTATCGCCGCTTCCTGTTCAACAATGGTGCCCCGGAACAGCGGAAGCATTCTGTTGACTCATCAGGCGACGGACGATGTCCAGCTTAGCGCCGGGTATTACCATCAAGGAAAGATGCAATTCCTGGATACCCCGGCGCCATTAACGATGATGCGCAGGCTGGATTTGAGAGTGGCAAAATCTATTGGAAAGCCGCATGAAAGAGGCGGCGGAGAAGTGGCACTGGTGGTTCAGAATGCATTCCGTGATAAGTACACGGAATACGCAGCTGCACCGCAGACAAGCGGCAAAATAATTTTTAACCGGCGCGCTTACATCACGGCGGCACTGGGTTTCTAAAGGCTGAGCATCGGAAGCCCACCATCATGATTAGTCAAATCGCAATTTTGTTGTTGAGCGCGGTCGCGTTGATGACAGATTGTGCTCAGGCAGGAACACTGAATGTCAGTTTGATCCTGAGCGACAGCAGCCCTCCTTACCGGCAATTTGCGGAGTCGTTCAAAAAGACCCTTGCTGAAAAAAATGCCGATGTGACCGTTGTCGAATCACAGACTATCAGTAGTAATCATGCCGGTCTGATTGTTGCAGTTGGCATGAAGGCCACGGAATTGGCCGCTGCCCAAGCCGACACGCCGGTGTTGGCCGCAATGGTTCACGAGACCGGTTATCAAAAGATGCTGGCACACGCTTCGCGGCAACAGCCTGATCGTGCGATTTCGGCAATTTACCTGAACCAGCCATGGGATCGGCAGATCGATTTTTTGCATGCCGCGCTTCCCGAACGGCGCAGGATCGGCTTGCTTTATTCGCCTGATACGCACATCGATGTTGAAGGTTTGAACGAGCGAATTGCCAGACGGGGCGGTTTGCTGGTTGCTCAGCCAGTAAGCTCCGAAGACAGGTTATATTCGATCCTTGAAAGCGTCCTGGCAAAAAGCGATGTGCTTCTTGCGATACCGGATAACGCGATATACAACAGCAGCAATATTCGCAACACCCTGCTGACCAGTTATCGTCTTGGCGTCCCACTCATCGGCCTGTCCCAATCCTATGTCAATGCCGGCGCGCTGTGCGCAGTTTTTTCCACGCCTGAACAGATTGCCGATCAGGCCGTCGCCGTGGTGATTTCGTTTTCACAGGACGTGCGGTTACCCGCCCCCCAATATTCCGCCGAGTTCACTATAGCGGTGAATCAGCAAGTAGCTAGATCCCTGGGTATTGAATTGCCCTCTCCGGAACAAATCCATAGCCAAATGGACAAGTCCCAAATGGGCAAGGCCGGGAGGCAGGGAAGATGAGGCAATACAGCATCCGCGAGCATGTCGCGTTATTGACTCTTACCCCGTTGCTGATTCAGGCAACCGGATGCAAGGGGGCACCGCCGGAATGGCGGTGGAAACTAAGCCTTGAAACTATTGCTCAACGCGATGAGCTGATCCAGTCTGGTTTTTGCCGCGCCGCTGGCAATCGCCTGATCGGCCTTGGCGACGCCTTCCCGCAGGCTATTTGCCAGCCCCGCCACGTAGATCGCCGCACCGGCGTTCATTTGCACGATGTCGCGCGGCGCGCCAATTTCGTTGTTCAGCACGCCCAGTCATTTTTCGCACGCTTCATCGACATTCGCGACGCGCAGCATGCCGATCGGCGAGATGGGCAGGCCGAACAGGTCGGGGTGCACGGTGTATTCACTGACTTCACCGCCTTTCAGTTCGGCGACGTAGGTGGCTTCGCTGATGGAGATTTCGTCCATGCCGTCCGCGCCGTGCACCACCAACACATGGCGGCTGCCGAGGCGTTGCAGCACCCGTGCCTGGATGCCGACCAGGTCCGGATGGAACACGCCCATCACCTGGTTGTCCGCCCCGGCAGGATTGGTCAACGGCCCCAGCACGTTGAAAATGGTGCGCACACCCAGTTCGCGTCGCACCGGCGCTGCATACTTCATCGCGCCGTGAAAGTTGGGCGCGAACATGAAGCCGATGCCGATCTGGTCTATGCACTGACCAACCTGCTCCGGCGTCAGGTTAAGGTTGACGCCGAGTTTTTCCAGCACGTCCGCCGAGCCGCAGGTCGAAGACACCGAGCGACCGCCATGCTTGGCGACATGCGCTCCTGCCGCCGCAGCGACCAGCGCGCTGGCGGTGGAAATATTGAAGGTATGCGCGGCATCGCCCCCGGTGCCGCAGGTGTCGACCAGATGCGCGCGCTTGGCGACCGGCACCTTGACGGCGAACTCGCGCATCACGAATGCGGCAGCGGATATTTCTCCGATGGTTTCTTTCTTGACCCGCAGGCCGACGAGGATGCCTGCGATCTGCGCCGGCGTGACTTCGCCGCTCATGATCTGGCGCATCAGCGCCAGCATTTCGTCGTGAAAAATCTCGCGATGCTCGATGATCCGAACCAGTGCTTCCTGAGGTGTCATATGTAATCCTTTGAAACTCTCCAATCAAACTCTTACCGCCGAGTGCAAAAAAAATCAGCGCTTACCACGGAGGACGCGGAGGACACGGAGGAAAAACAAAAGCTGAGGAAA
>JACREA010000019.1 GCA_016218465.1 Nitrosomonadales bacterium
GGGATGCAGAGATTCGAGGTAGCTCAGCCAGTCGGCCAGGGTATTGGGCATGTTGTTTTGTAGGGCGTCAATAAGCGTAGCGCATTGCGCCGAATGACCGATACATACGGCGCAATGCCCGCTGGTTATTGCGCCCTACGCGAACTATGGTCTTGGGATGCAAGGATTCGAGGTAAACAAGCCAGTCGGCCAGGAGATTGGGCATTTCAATGGTTCAGCTATTACAACTGCACCCCGAACTTGCGCAACACGGGCAACATAGCCAAATAACAGGCTGCGGTAGCCCCAACGGAAATTACGAGGCTCAACCAGAAACCCATGCCCTGCCTGAGCAACAACGACAACAAAAGAAACAATACCAGCGAGGGCAGCACCAACCAGAAGATCTGGCTGGAAAGTTCAGCGATACGAAAAAGCTCTGCTCCCTCGACATGAAGCCACGCGAACGCCAGCAATGAAGTGATTGGTAGTGCAGCGACCAAAGCTGCGAAACCGCTACTGCGCTTGGCGATTTCCGTAATCGCCACAATGATAAATACAGAAATACCGACTTTTAACGCATAGTAGAGCACGAGGTTATGCGGCCTCGATTTCTGCCACCGCCGACTGTTTCGTCAGCAAGGTGATCAGTGTCGCCAACTGGTTGCGCATTTCGCGCCGATCCACAATCATGTCCACTGCGCCGTGCTCCAGCAAAAATTCCGCACGCTGAAATCCTTCCGGCAAGGTCTCGCGCACCGTCTGCTGGATCACGCGCGCGCCGGCGAAGCCGATCAGCGCGCCGGGTTCGGCGATCACCACATCGCCCATGAAGGCAAAACTGGCAGAAACACCGCCCATGGTCGGGTCGGTCAACACCGAGATGAACGGTAATCTTTCCTGGCTAAGCTGCGTTAGAGCTGCACAGGTTTTTGCCATCTGCATCAATGACAACAGTCCTTCCTGCATCCGCGCGCCGCCGCTTGCAGCGAAGCAGATGAACGGGCATTTCTGCTCGAGGGCGACCTGCACGCCGCGTACAAAACGCTCGCCGACCACCGAACCCATCGAGCCGCCCATGAAGTCGAATTCGAATGCAGCGACAACCACCGGCAGCGCATGAATGCTGCCCTGCATCACTACCAGCGCGTCCTCTTCATCTGTGCTCTTTTTGGCAGCGAGCAAGCGCTCCGAATACTTGCGGCTATCCTTGAACTTGAGCGTGTCTATCGGCAACACTTCCGCTCCAATCTCGAAGCGGCCTTCACCGTCCAGCAGCAAATCCAGCCGTATGCGTGCGCTGATGCGGTGATGGTGTTTGCACTTCGGGCAGACGCTCTGGTTCTTCTCCAGGTCGGAGTGGTACAGCACCGCCTGACAGGACGGGCACTTGCTCCACAAACCTTCAGGCACATTTTTCTTGGCATCGCCTTCGCGGCGCTTGATCTTGGGTGGCAATAATTTCTGGAACCAGCTCATAGTGTTTTCTCCTCTAGGCCTGATCTACAGCCAATCTTAATTCTTTAACCAGCTTGCTTACATTGGCGACGACATTTTGCTCGGTCGAGTTTTCTATTTCCTGCACGATGCGGCTGCCCACTACCACACCGTCGCATAGCTTTGCCACTGACAGAGCGGTCGCGGCATCGCGAATACCGAATCCGATGCCGATCGGTAACTGAATATGCTTGCGCAGCTGCGGGATTTTTTGTTCGATAGCAGCCAGGTCCAGATGTCCCGCACCGGTCACGCCTTTCAGCGACACGTAATACACATAGCCACGTGCCTGTTTGGCGACGCGCGCGATGCGCGCATCGGTGCTGGTCGGCGCGAGCAGGAAGATCGGATCGATGCCGTATTTGGTCAGATGCGCGAATGTCTCATGGCTTTCTTCGGGCGGGAAATCCACGGTCAGTACTCCGTCCACGCCGGCTTCAGCACAGCGCTGGGCAAAAGTTTCCCAGCCCATTGCCTCGATCGGGTTGCCATAGCCCATCAGCACGATGGGCGTACTGCTATTGCTGCGGCGGAATTCGGCGACCATGTCGAGCACATGATGCAATCCAACGTGGTGCTTGAGCGCGCGCTCGGAAGCGCGCTGGATGGTCGGGCCGTCCGCCATCGGGTCGGAGAACGGCACTCCCAGTTCGATGATATCCGCGCCCGCTTCCACCAGCGCGTGCAGTAGCGGCACGGTGAGGGCGGGATCGTGATCGCCCGCCGTGAAGAACGGGATCAGTGCCTTGCGTTTTTGTTGTTTAAGCTTATCGAAGGTGGTCTGGATGCGGCTCATAGCGTGATCCCCGACAGGCGTGCCACGGTGTTGATGTCCTTGTCGCCGCGCCCGGAAAGATTGACTAATAACACCTTATCCTTGTCCATGGTTGGCGCGATCTTCATCGCGTGCGCCAATGCATGGCTGGATTCCAGCGCCGGGATGATGCCCTCGAAGTGGCACAGATCATGGAAGGCGCGCAATGCCTCGTCGTCATCGATCGCGACATATTCGGCGCGCCCGCTGTCTTTCAGCCAGGAATGTTCGGGGCCGACGCCGGGATAATCCAGTCCCGCGGAAATGGAATGCGTCTCGATGATCTGGCCATTCTCATCCTGCATCAGGTAGGTTTTATTACCGTGCAATACGCCAACCGGGCTGTTGGTGGTCAGCGGTGCTGCATGCTCGCCGCTGGCGATGCCACGCCCGCCCGCTTCCACGCCGATCAGCTTGACGCCGGGCATGTCGATATAGTGATAGAACACGCCCATCGCATTGGAGCCGCCGCCGACGCAGGCGATCACCGCATCCGGTTGGCGACCCGCCAGTTCCGGCATCTGCACCACTGCTTCCTTGCTGACGATGGCATTGAAATCGCGCACCATCATCGGATAAGGGTGCGGCCCTGCCACCGTGCCGATGATGTAAAAAGTATTTTCGATGTTGGTCACCCAGTCGCGCATCGCCTCGTTGAGCGCATCCTTGAGCGTCTTCGAGCCGCTCTCTACCGGCACGACCGTCGCACCGAGCAGTTTCATGCGGAACACGTTCGGCGATTGACGCTGTATGTCCTCCGAGCCCATATACACTACGCACTCCATTCCATAACGCGCCGCGACGGTCGCCGTCGCCACGCCGTGCTGCCCTGCCCCGGTCTCGGCGATCACGCGTTTTTTTCCCATCCGCTTGGCAAGCAGCGCTTGACCAACGGTATTGTTCACCTTGTGAGCGCCGGTGTGGTTGAGGTCTTCGCGCTTCAGATAAATTTGCGCGCCTCCAAGATGCTGCGACCAGCGTTTGGCATGGTAAATCGGGCTGGGGCGACCGACGAAATGCTTGAGGTCGTAATTCAGTTCGGCAATAAATTCCGGATCGTGGCGATATTTCTCGTAGGCCTGGTTCAGCTCTTCCAGAGCGCCCATCAAGGTTTCGGCGACATAAATGCCGCCGTATGGGCCAAAGTGTCCGCTGCTATCGGGATAGTTGTAAGTCAATGCGTTTAACCTCGTTGATGAACGCGGCGATCTTCGCCGCATCCTTTATGCCCTTCAGGGTATTGATTCCTTTGCCCGTCTCTACTCCACTGGACACGTCCACCGCATAGGGCTGCACTTGTTTGATCGCTGCCGCAACATTTTCCGCATCCAGCCCGCCGGACAATATCACCGGCAACGGCAACTGCCTGGGGATCAATTTCCAGTCGAAAGTTGTTCCGGTACCGCCCGGTATCCCTTCCACATGGGCATCCAGCAATAAACCCCTGGCGGTACGGAAATGCGCCGCGCATTGTAGCAAATCCACCCCGGCTTTGACGCGGATTGCTTTGAGATAAGGCCTGCCGAATTGCGCGCAAAATTCCGGGGATTCATCGCCATGGAATTGCAGCAGATCGAGCGGCACAGCAGCCAGCGCTTCGTTCACAAAAGAGGCCTCTGCATTGACGAACAATCCGACGCTGGTAACAAATGGCGGCAACGCAGCAGCCAGTTGCGCGGCTTGCGCAATTTCGACATAACGAAGGCTGCGCCGATAAAACACCAGCCCGATGGCATCCGCGCCGCTATGCGCGGCGGCCAGCGCGTCTTCCACGCGGGTAATGCCGCAAATTTTTACTCGGGTCATGTCATCTCCTAAACCTAAACAAGGACTGAGAATCGAGGACTGAGGACTGAGGACTGAGTATAAACCGTTGCACCACTTGTAGCTCAGTCCTCACACCTCAGCCCTGATTCTGCGGCAATCCCCACTTCGCTTCATATTTAATGCGGCGCAAGTATAAGCCATCCGGCGAAAAAGTCGGCGCGGCGAGACTGCGTTCTCGACCAGCCAATATTTCTGCGAGCCAATCCGGTGAATACTTTCCCTTACCCACATACACCAGGCAACCGACGATGTTGCGCACCATGTGGTGCAAGAACGCATCGGCGCTCAAGTCAAAAACCAGCATTTCGCCGTGCCTGCGGATGCCCATCTGGTACAGGTTTTTGATTGGCGATTTTGCCTGGCATTGCGCCGCACGGAATGCGCTGAAGTCATGCTCGCCGACTAAACAGAGCGCGGCTGCCTGCATCGCCGCGACATCCAGCGGCGCGTGAAACCAGCCTGCCTTGCCGGCATGTATCGCACTGCGTCCGGGACGGTTAATGAGCAGATAGCGATAGCTGCGCCCGTGTGCTGAAAAGCGCGCATGAAATTCATCCGGCACCGGATGCGTCCAGCGCACCGCGATGCTGTCCGGAAGCAACGCATTCACGCCGCGCACCCAGGCGGAGAGCGGTCTATCCGCCCCGGTATCGAAATGCACCACTTGTTCCAGCGCATGCACGCCGGTGTCGGTGCGCCCTGCTGCAATCACTGAAATTGGTTCGCCGGCAATCTGGCTCAAGGCGCTTTGCAGCGTGTCTTGCACGGTCCGCCCGTCCGATTGGCTCTGCCAGCCGCAATACGGGCTACCGTCATACTCGACACCCATTGCTATCCTCATCATCGCCATGACAGCCACAACATCAGCAGCGCGCCACTTAGCAACAGCGCATCAGCAATAGCAAAACTACTCAATGGCAATTCCATCTTTCTGTCTTCTGTCCTCTGTCCTCTGTCCTCTGTTATGCCATGCGGCTCAAACAAGCTGCTCAAAGTGCCCTGCCAGCCAACCCTGCCGCGCAACATCGTTACTTCTGCATAATGCAGCGTCAGTGCCAGCCGTACCGCGATCCGTTCGCGGGAAATGCCCAGCCAAAACAATGGAGCAAACAAGGTGTAGAGCCCGGCAATCAGATGCTGGCGATGCAAGCGATCCAGCAATATCGCCAATCCTGCCAGCGCAGCCATCAATCTTGCCAACTGCATCACTCCATCAGACAATCCATTACGGCTCGGGCTAAACACGCCAAGCGCATCCGACAGTGGCTGCCCCGGTGTGCTGTATGCGTAGACCAGCAATAGCGACAACATGATCCAACGCGTGCGACGTACCAACTGGATAAACTTGTGTCGGGATAATGCAAAACCACAAAGCAGGATCAGACCTGTTGCCGCAAGCAACGCGCCAGGCGTCATTGGCTGCAGCGATGCAACCATCAGACACCAAGACAGGATTTGCGAGGCAGGGTGAATTTTCAAAAATCACTCCATAAAGAAAACGGCAGCCCAACATTGAGCTGCCGTCAGGAAAGAACGATGATTAACCGAGTTGATTGATCAGGGTTTGCGCTGCTTCGCGTTGCCCGGCATCGCCATCGCGCATGACCTCTTCGAGAATTTCGCGCGCACCGCTGGCATCGCCCATTTCCTGATATGCCTTGGCCAAATCAAGTTTCGTTGCAATCTCTTGCCAATGTTCGTCTTTGCCTCCCGGCATAGGTTCGCCCAAAATTATCGGGTCGTCAAAATTCAAACTGATTCCCTCCAGACCGATCCCCGCCGGTTGCACTTCCGGCTCAGCTTTTTGAGGTGTGCTTTCTATCGGGAAATCTATCGTGAATTCCATTCCGCCATCATCAGCTTCTGCTGGTTTGGCAGCTTCATGCTGTTCCACTGGCGCGGGTGCATTGCTACCCATCACGTCGAAAATCATGTCGCCAGTTTCGGGCAGCGCGGCTTCTGTCTGCCCGCCTTCGCTTTGCCCCGCGGCGACATTAAAATCCACCTCAGGTGCTTGCCCTGCGGCCATGACATCAAATGACATTATTGAATTCTGGTCTTCTGCACTACCCAGGAACTCCTGCTCCGGCGACGGAGTCTCCTTCCCGGATAAAGATCCTAAAGCAATATCAAAATCAAGGGTCGATGGTTGTGCAGCCGGGGCATTGTCTGTAGCAAACATCTGAGTTGCATCGAAAGCAGCCACTTGCGCGGTTGCGCTGCCAGTGCTCTCCAGAGATACTGATCCACCATACAACGGGTTGTTCGGTTCCAGCTTCAGTCCCATGGCAACTGCCTGTTGCCATGCATTTGCATCACCTGAATCCCGCAACTGGCGCGCAATAACCGAAAAAGAATTTGTATCAACACGATTGGCATAAATGCCCAATAACTTGAGATGAATCCGGTGGTCATCCGGCGTGCTTTGCAGGGCTTCCTTGAGTATTTCTTCTGCCTGTGCGTCACGGCCAAAGTTGAGGAACAGATCCGCCTCGCTAATCGGATCGATATTATCTGATGAAGGAGTTGCTTCATCGGTGGCGCCCATCCGGGTGAAATCGCCGGTATCAGGAGATGAAACCACCGGGGCGGCAATACGACCGGTTGTGGCAACAGAACCGGTGGTCGTCGAGCCGGCAGCCTCAGAAGCCTCGCCTATGTTTTCGCTATCAGGTTTTTTTTTTCGCCGATTCAACATAATAACGAGTCCGCTTGAGCCAAGCAGGAGTAACGCGCCGCCGATCAAATAGAGCGGCTCCCCCAAAATCTGATCCAATAAGGGTTCAGGCTCTACCACTTTTGGCTTGGAAGTGGACGTTGGAGTAGTCTTGGGTTTTTCCGCACTTGCTGCTGCGGGCTTGGGTTTTTCCGCATTTGCTGCCGCCAGCCCACTTGCAACAACAACTCCAGAAGAAGCGACTTTTGAGGATTGATCCAGTGCTGCGGCTTCGGATTTAAGCGCCGCAAGGCGCTGCATATCCTGAATATTCTTTTCCAGCATTGCGGCACGCGCCTGGTCTTCCTTTAGTGCCTTGCTCTTGGCTATCGCGTCTTCCTGCGCAGCATTCTTTTTGTCCTGCACAGACTCTGGCTTCCCGCCAATTCCTGTTGAAGTGCCGTCACCAGGTGCTTCGCCCTTGGACAGTTTCAGCACTTCCTTGGCAGTTTCCTTGGCAACCGGTGCCATGTCGGCAACCGAACTGCTGATCTTGCCTGTTGCTATTTGTTGGGCATCTTGTGGCTGTATTTTAATTGGCGCGGCACTGGCCAGCTTTTGTCTGTAAACATTCCAGTCGGCTGTCTGGGCACGGATTTCTCTTAACGCATCAGGCTGGCTCACTGCCTCCACCTCGCTCTGATGTGGCAACCGCAATACCTTGCCGGCCCTGATGCGGTTCATGTTATTGCCGTCAAAATGATTTGCGTTGGCGCGATAAAACGCAACCAGCATTCGATCGAGACTCATATCGGCCAGCCTGTATCGATCTGCAACTTCGCGCATCGTGTCGCCACGCTTGATCGCAATAAACTCATCCAACTCCGGCAACTTATCCGCTGCCACCGGAGCGGCTTGCACTGCGGATGTGGCAGCGGATACCTGAGATGGTTGGCCTGCGGGTACGACCCCGGTTTCAGTTGGCGCAGCCGCCCCAACAGGTGTGGCTGCGGGTACCAGAGATGGTTGCTCCGCAGGTACGGCCTGTCCTCCAGGCGTGACTGAAGTTTCTGCAGGTACGGCGGATTGAATTACAGGTGCAACGGCTTGCACTGTCGCTTGTGCTGGTTGTTCCGGAACATAACCTGGAGGGTCCAACAGGAAAGTGTATTCGCGCAGCAGTTTTCCGGATGACCAAGTCAGCTCTACCAACATGATCACAAAAGGGTCGCTGATTGGCTGATCGCTGCTTACCTTCAGGTAAGGCTCACCATTGGCGCGACTCTCGATCTGAAATTTGAATTTGTTGCCGTAAGGATATTCAAGCCCGGCATCTTTATAGGCTTCCGGTGAGGCAAGCCGGGCAACCAGACTGGCTTTTTCGACTTTGCTGACTGCCACTAATTCAATTTCGGCTTTGAGCTGCTGACCCAAACCGGAACCTACATTTATTCCGCCCAAACCAACAGCGAACACAGTTGTAGACAACGCCGAAGCAATAGCAAAACCAAGCAACTCTAATATAACCTTCCACTTGGCCGGCGTTAACCAGCGGCTTATGTCACCGTCTTTAGGTGACTTAGCCGAATGGCTATGCAAAGCTGTTTGCCGGCCAAGTGGAATGTCTAGTTGTTTCACTATAACCAGCGACTTGGCTGCCGCTTCTTGGCGGCCTGGTCGAATGGCTATAACCAGCCGCTTGGCCACCGTTTTTTGGTGGCTTAGCGGAATGGCTAGTAGCTTCATCAGTTGTTTCACCAGTGATTTTCGCACACCATCACCCTCACCTTGTTTATCAGATAATACAAAATAACATCAAAGAGTTATAAGCACAAGCTAATAATATCCTTCGCATTATGTATCAATCTAGATATTTCGCAACCAAAATTTCCGCAATCTGCACGCTGTTCAACGCTGCGCCTTTGCGTACATTGTCGCTCACCACCCACAGATTCAAGCCCAACGGGCACGAGATATCCTCGCGGATGCGACCGACGTAGCTCGCATCATTGCCTGCTGCCTCAATAGGCGTAGGGTAACCGCCCGGTTCGCGTTTATCCATCACGATCACGCCAGGCGCCTTTTCCAGCAAGGCGCGCGCCTCGGCAGCGGTAATCTTCCTGCGGGTCTCGATGTGCACTGCCTCGGAGTGTCCGTAGAACACCGGTACGCGCACTGCAGTCGGATTCACCATGATGCTGTCATCCTCCATGATCTTGCGGGTCTCCCACACCATCTTCATTTCTTCTTTGGTGTAGCCGTTTTCCATGAACACGTCGATCTGTGGCAGCACGTTGAAGGCGATGCGCTTCGGATAAACCTCGACCACGGCCTCCTGATGGTTGAAAAGCGCGCGGGTTTGTGCGGCCAATTCCTCGATCGCCTCCTTGCCGGTGCCGGATACCGCTTGATAAGTCGCCACATTGATGCGCGTGATGCCCACCGCATCCTTGATCGGCTTGAGCGCCACCAACATCTGGATGGTGGAACAATTCGGATTTGCGATGATGCCGCGGTTCTTGTATTGCGCTATCGCATGCGGATTCACTTCAGGCACCACCAGCGGAATATCGCGGTCATAGCGGAAGTGCGCGGTATTGTCGATCACCACGCAACCGGCTGCCGCTGCGAGCGGCGCATATTTTTCCGACACGCTGCCGCCAGCCGAAAACAGGCCGATTTGCGCCTTGGAAAAATCGAATCCTTCCACGTCGATGACGTCGAGATTCTTGCCGTTAAACTGCACCGTGGAACCCGCCGAACGGCTGGAAGCCAGCGGGTAAAGATTGCGCACCGGAAATTTTCGCTGTTCCAGGATAGACAACATTGCCTCGCCTACCGCACCAGTCGCTCCTAAAATACATACGTCGTATTGCTTGCTCATTTTTTTCTCTCTCTAAAATAATTCAGCTGGTAGCAAAACCCGCTTGGCTACACGCTACAGGCTACAAGTTCTTAACAACCGCATCGCCCATCGCCATGCAACCAATCTTCTGCAAACCGGCTTCGGCGATATCCGCAGTGCGCAACCCCTGTTGCAGCGTTTTACGCACTGCCGCTTCTATGCGCTGCGCGATGTCTTCTCGCGCAAAAGTGTAACGCATCATCATCGCAACCGACAGGATAGTCGCCAGCGGATTGGCGATGTCCTTGCCCGCGATATCCGGCGCAGAGCCATGGCACGGCTCGTACAATCCCTTGTTGTTCGCATCCAGTGAGGCGGACGGCAACATGCCGATCGAGCCGGTCAGCATCGACGCCTCGTCAGAAAGGATGTCGCCAAAAATATTGCCGGTGAGGATCACATCGAACTGCTTGGGCGCGCGCACCAGTTGCATCGCGGCATTGTCCACGTACATATGCGACAGCGCGACTGCCGTGTATTCCTTCGCCACCTCGGTGACGACTTCGCGCCAGAACATGCTGGTATCCAGCACGTTGGCCTTGTCCACCGAGCATAGTTTTCCATCGCCTTTCAAACCAGCGCGTTTCAGCGCGATCTGGAAACCGGCATGTGCCACGCGGCGGATTTCCGACTCGCTGTACAACATGGTATCGAAGCCCTGCCGCTCGCCGTTATCCAGTGTGCGGATGCCGCGCGGCTGGCCGAAATA
>JACREA010000101.1 GCA_016218465.1 Nitrosomonadales bacterium
GCCCGGATGTATGACAATCCGGACACCCCGGACGTGCATGACAGATTCTGTGTGATTGATTCTGGAGTGGGCCATACAGGCGTCATCTTTACATCGCTGCCGAAGCAGGTTTTTTCAGAGCATTATGGCAAAAACGGGACGTATGAAGCGATCATCACCGTTGTGCTAATTCAATGAGCTGACCTGCTCCCCATAGACCCACTGGAATCGGCTACAAGGTAAGGAATTAATGCAATAATCTCGCTACGCTAATTCAAAAAGGTGGGCACTCATGAACGCTCTTTCTATTTCTTTGCTTGCTGCAATGCTTCTAATACTCGCGGGTTGCGGTGAGAAGGCTTCCGGCGATAAACCAGAAGCGGCTGGAACGGTTAAAACCGAAAATCAATTATCTGCGGAAGTAAAACTTGCCGAGTGGAAACAGAAAGCGGAGGCCGGGAACGCAAAAGAGCAATACCTCCTCGGCATAATGTATGCCCTCGGTGACGGCGTTCCCAAGGATGCCACGAAGGCAGTGGAGTGGCAAAAGAAAGCTGCGGAGCAAGGGAATGCTGATGCCCAATACATGCTTGGGTATATGTATGGCGAAGGTCAAGGCGTTCCCAAAGATTATGTTCAGGCACATATGTGGGCGAACATTGCTGCCGCAAATCAAACCAATAGTGAAGAACAGAAGAAATTCATTAATCTGCGCGAGGCACTTGCAGAGAATATGACTGCACAGCAGCTTGCCGAAGCGAAGGATCTCGCAAAAAAATGCACTGCCAATAAATTCAAGGGGTGTTAAGGCTGCGTCCCTGTTTTTCAGGCTTGCCATCGACCGTCCAATATATGGCATCGAACCACCGCTCTGGACAATGTCATGAAAGAACCCGGCTGCTTTAACATATTTCCGCGTGCCGTATAACGCACACGACTTCAAAAGAGGCTTAGAATTACATCATGCCTGCACACCTCGCAGGAAAAAACGGGAGGGAGATTATGTATCAACGTATTCTGGTTCCGATTGACGGCAGCGCAACATCGGAGCGCGCGTTGCGGGAGGCTGTCATGCTGGCGGCGGGCAAGGCTCAATTACGCCTGATTTACGTGATTGAGGAAGGCTACCCGCTGGATGCCGAGGGTTACGCCTTTATCGATTATGCTGCCTTGCGGGAAGCATTCCGCCAGACCGGCGAGCGCGCGCTCGCGCAGGCTGCGGATATTGTGCGGAAGTCAGGCATGAAGGCGGAAACCGCAGTGCTGGATGTGCCCGGAGAGCACACCGCCAGAGTGATCGATAACGATGCGCTGAGCTGGAAGGCCGACCTGATCGTGATCGGCACGCATGGGCGTTCGGGTATAGGCCGTCTGCTGATGGGTAGTGTCGCAGAAAATGTGGCGCGCGGTGCGTCGGTTCCGGTTCTGCTGATTCGCTCCGTTTGATCTCTTGAACGGCAGATGTCTTTCTGCTTTTTCCCTCTCATAGGGTGAGAGGGAATAGCATCGTTCCCAATCAGGCTCATAGCGCAGGAAACGTTGCATGACCGCATCAAAAAAACATTCGAAGCTGTCTTATTGATTCACTGATTTCAGACTCCAGATTTTTTGCCCCCCAATCTTGCGGGACAATATCGGTTAAAGTTACACCTGTGCAGACTATTGCGGGTAGTCCCAATATGGCTCAACTCGAAATCAGGAATGTCACGCGCCGCTTCGGCGATTTCGTTGCGGTGGACAACGTCAGTCTCAGCATTGAGACGGGCGAATTCTTCACGCTGCTCGGCCCTTCGGGCTGCGGCAAGACCACCATCCTGCGCATGATCGCCGGCTTCGATTTGCCCGATGCCGGGCAGATATTGCTCGACGGCAAAGACCTCGCCGAGACACCCGCTGAAAAGCGCCCGATACATACCGTGTTCCAGAGCTATGCGCTATTTCCGCACATGACCGTGGCGCAGAACATTGCCTTCCCGCTCAGGATGGCGCGCCGCCCGGCGGCCGATATTGCCAACATGACTCGCGAAATCCTGGAGCAGGTATACCTGACTGACAAAGCTGAGTCCTATCCGCATGAGCTTTCCGGCGGGCAGAAGCAACGCGTTGCCTTGGCGCGCGGACTGGTCAACCGCCCTCGCCTGTTGCTGCTAGACGAGCCGCTGGGCGCGCTGGATGCCAAGTTGCGCGAGGAAATGCAGATTGACCTGATCGAGCTGCAGCGTGATGTTGGTGTTACGTTCGTGTTTGTCACGCATGCGCAGGTGGAGGCGCTGGCGCTGTCGCACCGCATTGCGGTCATGGATCATGGCAAGGTTGCCCAGGTGGACGAACCTTCCAGGCTCTACAGTTTTCCAAAAACCCGTTTCGTCGCTGACTTCATCGGCCATATCAATCAGCTTGAAGCTCAGGTAGTGGAATCCGCGCACGGCCATTTACGCCTTGCGGTCGCCGGTCTGGGCGAAATTATCTCACCACCGCTTAAGGATGCCGCAGTTGGAGACAAAGGCATGTTTGCGATACGTCCCGAGCAGGTGCGCATCGGGGCGCATGGCGAAATGGATGACTTGAAGAATCACTTCTTGGGCGTGGTGCATAACCTGCTGTATCGCGGCGAAGTCAGCGTATCCAAGATCGAACTTGCCAACGGGGCGATGATCGAAGCGCTGTTGCCCAATTCCGCGCCGGGCAAAGCCGAGCTGTTCAAGGTCGGCGATGCGATCAAGCTTGGCTGGCGCCACGATGCCGGGATGTTCTTGCGGGATTGAGACCAATGTCGTTCACATAACCGTTCGTGGCTTGTCGAACCACCAGCCACTAATCCAGGCCCTTCGACAGGCTCTCAAAAAACAGCTTTTTTGTTAACTTCAAATCAATGTGTTAGCCAATGCTGAGAAATGCTAACAATAGTAGCAAACGGCTAATAAAGTCCCTCTCCCGCAGGCGGGAGAGGGGTTGGGGTGAGGGGTATCGAGCATAAGTCACGCTTCATATCAGCCCAAAGACCCTCATCCCCAGCCCTTCTCCCGCCTGCGGGAGAA